>JBIKJD010000057.1:0-6732 GCA_044361205.1 Rhodoluna sp. | reverse complement strand
ATCATTTACGTTGGCGATACCGCAAATTCTCCATACGGACCGAAGAGCATCGAAGAGGTTCGTCGTCTCGCTCTCGGCGTTATGGATAAATTGGTGGCCGAAGGCGTGAAGCTTTTGGTCATCGCCTGCAACTCCGCTTCAGCCGCCGTTCTGCGCGATGCCAGACAGCGCTACACGGACGCGCTTGGAATCCCAGTGGTCGAAGTCATTCAGCCTGCAGTTCGACGAGCCGTTGCCGCAACTAGAAACAATCGGGTTGGTGTGATTGGCACCCAGGCAACTGTGAACTCAAAAGCCTACGAGGACGCCTTTGCGGCGGCTGTCGATCTCGAAATCTCTGCGAACGCCTGTCCTAGCTTTGTAGATTTTGTGGAGCGAGGAATCACTTCCGGTCCTGAACTTCTCAAGGTTGCCGAAGAGTATCTCGGCCCAATTCGCGATGCTGGAGTAGACACTCTAGTACTCGGATGCACGCACTATCCGCTGCTAACCGGAGCCATCAGCTATGTCATGGGTGATGGTGTGACCTTGGTTTCCAGCGCGGAAGAAACCGCCAAAGACGTTTACCGCACTCTCAGTGCTAACAACCTTCTTCGCACCTCTACCAATTCACCGGATTACCGTTTCCAGGCAACCGGTGAAACCAAGTCTTTTGAAAAGTTGGCTAAACGCTTCCTCGGTCCCGAGGTTTCCAGCGTTGAGTCGTTATAGGAGAAAAAGTGGGCAATCGTGCCGATGGTCGTAGCAACGACGAACTAAGAGAAGTCACTGTTCACCGCGGTTGGAGCGACCACGCTGAGGGAAGTGCGCTTATATCCTTTGGTGGAACCAAGGTTTTGTGCACGGCTTCGTTTACCGCGGGTGTGCCGCGTTGGAAAGTTGGCAAAGGGGAGGGCTGGGTTACCGCCGAGTATTCGATGTTGCCACGAGCAACCCACACACGTTCCGATCGTGAAGCAGTTAAAGGAAAAATTGGTGGACGCACCCACGAAATTTCTAGGCTCATTGGCAGAAGTTTGAGAGCCATTGTGGATGTCAAGGAGCTTGGAGAGAACACCATCGTCATCGACTGTGACGTCCTGCAGGCCGACGGAGGAACTAGAACCGCCAGCATCACCGGTGCCTACATTGCTTTGGTCGATGCCATCAACTGGGGCAAGAAGCACGGCCACATTCCGGCCAAATCAAACCCGCTGACTGACAGTGTTGCCGCTATCTCGGTTGGCATTATCGACGGCGAGCCTCAACTGGACCTTGCCTACGTGGAGGACGTCCGCGCGGAAACCGACATGAACGTCGTGGTTACCGGAAGCGGCAAATTTGTTGAAGTGCAGGGAACCGCTGAAGGCGTCCCGTTCGATCGCGATGAATTGAACCGCCTGCTCGACCTTGCAGTCAAGGGCTGCGCAGACCTCACCAAGATTCAGGCAGAGGCAATCGCCAAGTGAAGCTGGTTCTAGCCACTCATAATTCTGGGAAGCTGGCTGAAATTCGAGCCATTCTGGAGCCAGCCGTGGAAGGTTTGGAGCTGATTGGCTACGACGGGCCTGAGCCAATCGAAGACGGGGTCAGCTACCTCGAAAACGCGCTCATCAAAGCGAGGGCAGCCAACAAGCACACCGGGCTTCCAGCCATTGCGGATGATTCTGGGATTGCCGTTGAAATTCTCGGGGGTTCACCGGGTATCTTCTCGGCTCGCTGGGCTGGTGGTCGCGATAACGTCGCAAACCGCCAGCTATTGCTCGCTCAACTTGGAGATGTGAAGCATGAACACCGTGGCGCTGCCTTCGTCTGCACGATTGCTCTGGTTGACGGTGAAAACGAAATCTCGTTCACGGGCTTTTGGTCGGGTGCCATCGCAACCGAGGAGCGAGGCACCAACGGTCACGGCTACGATCCGGTCTTTATTCCAGAAGGTTTTGAAGTGACCGCAGCCGAACTTGAGCCAGAAATTAAGAACGCGCTCAGCCATAGGGCAGAGGCGCTGAGCCAGCTGATTGCCTACCTAAACGCTTAGCCGAAAACTACTTTGACTTTTTGTTTTCACGGTAACCCTTGACGATTTCGAGGGCAATCGGAATGAAAGAAATCACAACGAATGAAATAAGAACTATTTCGACGTTCTCTTGAACCCAGGGAATTTGGCCGAACGTGGCACCCAGGAGCGTAACTCCCACCGCCCAAAAGGAAATTCCCACGAGGTTGTAAATCGTGTACTTCCGCCATGACAATTTTGCAACGCCTGCCGAAACCGGAACGAACGTTCTCATGATTGGTACGAAGTGCGCCAGCACCACCGCTCGCGAGCCATACTTCTCAAAAAATGCGTGCGCCAATTCAACGTTTTTTGGGTTGAAAAGTCTCGACTTCGGCTTATTGAATACTGCCGGTCCTAATTTGCGGCCAATCCAGTAGCCGGTCTGGTCGCCAGCAAACGCGCTAATTGCGAGGAGCGTGACCGCGAGCCAGAGTGGTACGTCAATTTGACCCGTGGCAATGAAAACGCCGAGCGCAAACAACAGAGAGTCACCCGGTAAGAAGAATCCAAATAACAAGCCTGTCTCGGCAAAGATGATGAAACAGGAGACAGCGAAAAACAGAGTGCCAAATGTTTCCAGTAGGAATTCTGGGTTCAAGAAATGCAATAGTTCAGACATGCGCCCCTAGTAGGATTCGAACCTACGCTTTCGCCTCCGGAGGGCGACACTCTATCCCCTGAGCTATAGGGGCTAGGGTGCTTCCAGACTAACAGCCAAGACCCCTTTGGTATGCTTGAACGAAACCCTGTTTGTTCACGTCTCGAGGCCAAAATGACCCCAGAAGCGCTTTCTGTCGCGTTGGTGAACATCCTGTCTCGATTGCAAACCGAGGGTCTTATCGGTGCCGGGGAACTTCCTTCCGAAGTTGTTGTTGAACGTCCAAAAAATCGCGATCATGGAGATTGGGCCACTAACCTGGCTTTGCAATTTGCCGGAAATTTTGGCATGAAGCCGCGCGAGTTAGCAGAGAAGGTTGCTGAATTTCTTGCTCCGCTCGACGGAATCGCAAAAGTAGACATTGCGGGTCCTGGATTTATCAACGTAACCATTAGCGCGAGTGCAGCCGGCGAACTGGCTAAAACTCTGGTTGAACTCGGTAATGATTACGGCAAGGGTAAATCACTTCAGGGGCAGAAGCTAAACCTTGAGTTCGTATCCGCAAACCCAACCGGACCGATTCACCTAGGCGGAACTAGGTGGGCAGCCGTTGGCGATTCGCTGGCTCGTATCTTGCAGTCCCAGGGTGCTGAGGTGACAAGAGAGTATTACTTCAATGACCACGGTGCACAAATTGATCGATTTGCTCGTTCGCTACTCGCAAGCGCTCGCGGAGAAGAGACTCCGGAAGATGGCTACGCTGGTGCCTACATCGAACAAATCGCCAAGCAGGTTCTAGATGGAACCGCTGTGGACATTCTCGGTCTTCCGGAAGACCAGGCCCAGGAAGCATTCCGCGCCGCGGGCGTGGAGCTAATGTTCCAGGAGATTCGCCAATCCCTGCACGAGTTTGGCGTTGACTTTGACGTCTACTTCCACGAGAACTCGGTCTATGAGTCTGGCGCCGTGGACCGCGCAATTGAGAGACTAAAACTGGCTGGCCACATGTTTGAGCAGGATGGCGCACTTTGGCTTCGCACCACCACCTTCGGGGATGACCGCGATCGCGTTGTGCTGAAGAGTGACGGTGAGGCTGCATACATTGCTGGTGACTTGGCCTATTACCTAGACAAACGTTCACGAGGTTTCGATCGTTGCATTTACATGCTTGGTGCCGACCACCACGGCTATGTCCCACGAATGATGGCCATGTGCGCTGCGTTCGGAGACGAGCCAGGGGTGAACCTTGAGATCTTGATCGGTCAGATGGTCAACCTGGTGCGCGACGGAGAACCGGTGAGAATGTCAAAGCGTGCTGGAACAGTCGTTACACTCGAAGATTTGGTTGAGCTGGTTGGGGTAGACGCTGCTCGTTACGCGCTGGTTCGCTCGAGCATCAACTCTTCACTCGACGTGGATCTTGCGGTTCTCGAAAAGAAGACCAATGACAATCCAGTGTTTTATGTGCAGTACGCGCACGCCCGAACGCGTCAGGTAGCCGTCAATGCGGAGTCGCTAGGCGTCGAGCGCACCGAGTTCGTGCCTGAGCTTTTGGACCACCCTGCCGAAGGCGAACTGCTAGCCAAATTAACTCAGTACCCAAGTGTTCTAGCCCACTCGGCTGAGGAGCGTTCACCACACCGAGTTGCTCGTTACCTCGAAGAAGTTGCTGGCTCGTATCACCGCTGGTACGACAACTGCAGAGTTACACCGATTGCCGGTGGCGAAGTTGAATCGATTCACCGCACACGCCTCTGGTTGAATGAGGCCACATCGATTGTGTTGAGAAACGGCCTTGAGGTTCTCGGCGTAAGCGCCCCGGAGCGCATGTAGTGAAAAACGAAGAATTAAAACCCCAATGGTTAGACGCGCCTGTCGACAACAACGTGCTGACCGCCGGTATTTGGCCGGAATCCGCCAAGCGCGATTCTGATGGGGAGGTGTCGTTTGGTGGCGTTCCGGTCAGCGACCTAACGGCCCAGTTCGGCACGCCAGTGTATGTGATTGACCAAGCCGAATTTGAACGCAATGCTTTGACAACCAAGAATGCATTGATTGCAGCAGCCAATGCGATTGGTACCGAAGCAACTGTCTACTACGCCGGCAAGGCTTTCCTGTGCACCGAGGTTGTTCGCTGGGTTGACGCACTAGGGCTAAATGTTGACGTTGCCAGTGGTGGTGAGCTCGCACTAGCGCTCGCGGCCGGTATCGATCCAAAGCGAATTGGTTTGCATGGCAACAATAAGTCAGCCGCCGAAATTGGAAGGGCAGTATCTGCTGGGGTAGGCGCCATCGTCATCGATAGCGAAATCGAAATCGAACGAATTGCCGCTACCGCAGGAGCCCAGGGACGCGTTCAACCGGTGCGTTTGCGAGTCAACACCGGTGTGCACGCGGATACGCACGAGTTTCTCGCTACCGCTCGCGAGGATCAAAAGTTCGGTATCGCAATAGAAGATGTCCCAGCGCTAGTTGAGCGAATCAGAAGTCTCTATCACCTTGATTTCTTAGGGCTTCACTCGCACATTGGTTCACAGATTTTTGAAACCAGCGGTTTTGCTGAGGCGTCCCGTCGCTTAATCAAGCTTCACGCGTACTTGCTAGGCGGCGGGGTAGTTCCCGAACTCAACCTCGGCGGCGGCTTCGGCATCAACTATAACGTTGGCGATAACGCTCCAAGTATTTCCAAGATGGCTACCGAAATTGTTGACGTCATTGCTCTGGCTTGCCGCGAAGAGGGCATCGAAGTTCCAAAACTTGCTTTCGAACCAGGACGAGCAATCGTAGGTCAAGCCGGCGTGACTCTTTATTCGGTGGGAACCATCAAGGACGTAAAACTCGGTGAAGGAAATGTGCGTAAATACGTTTCGGTCGATGGCGGTATGAGTGACAACGCCAGACCAGCTCTTTATCAGGCAGAGTATTCGACTCGGTTGGTATCACGTTCCTCTTCTGAGAAACCAGCGCTGGTTCGAGTCGTCGGGAAGCACTGCGAAAGCGGTGACATTGTCGTTCGTCATGATTACTTACCTAGCGACTTGGCCAACGGAGACACTCTTGCGGTCGCAGCAACCGGAGCGTATTGCTTCTCTCTCGCAAGTAATTACAACTTTTTGGCTCGCCCGCCTGTTGTGACAGTGGCTGAAGGTAAGGCACGATTGATAGTGCGCGGCGAAACCGAGTCAGACATTCTGTCTCGGGATGTCGGCATCGCGAAGGAATCACAGTGATTGAATATCGTCCGCTAAGGATTGCGTTACTTGGAGCCGGCACCGTCGGCGGTCAGGTGGCGCGCCTGCTTCTCGAGAACAAGTCAGAGCTTGCTGCCCGTGTTGGGGCCGAACTTGAGCTAATTGGAGTTGCCGTTCGCGACATCAACGGCAAACGTGAAAAGTCAATCCCTGCGGAATTACTAACCACCGACGCCAAATCTCTCATCATGACCGCCGACATCGTAATCGAGGTCATGGGCGGAATTGAACCAGCCAGAACTTTGATTCGGGAGGCGCTTTTGGCTGGCGCCGATGTGATTACCGCGAACAAAGCACTTCTGGCGGCTCACTCCAGTGAACTATTTGAAGTTGCCGAACAGGTTGGCGCGCAGCTTTACTACGAGGCTGCCGTGGCCGCCGCGATTCCAATCATCCGCCCACTGAGGGAATCTCTTGCTGGAGACAAGGTCACCCGAATCATGGGAATTGTCAATGGTTCGACCAACTATATCCTTGACCGAATGGATACCGACGGTTTATCTTTGGAGGCCGCAATGGTCGAAGCCACCGATCTGGGTTATTTGGAAGCAGATCCCAAGCTCGACGTTGAAGGCTACGACGCTGCTCAAAAGGTTGCGATTTTGGCTTCGCTGGCTTTCCACACCGAGGTTGAACTAGACAAGGTTCACCGCGAAGGAATCACCGAAATCACTCCTGAGCAAATTGCCAGCGCACGGGAGAATGGCTACGTCATTAAATTGCTCGCCGTTTGCGAAAAGATCGAAGCCGACGAACAGGGTGAGGCCGGAGTTTCCGCGCGAGTTTATCCAGCGCTGATTCCGAGAGAACACCCACTCGCTTCGGTGCGCAAGGCTTTCAATGCC
>JBIKJD010000102.1:0-3942 GCA_044361205.1 Rhodoluna sp. | reverse complement strand
AACAACTCGGTTCCAGACCCAGGCTTCGGAACGTTGGATTTGCGCCCTTATTCGAATGACCTATTCGAAGCGGCCATTCAGGTGAGGCGAGCTGACCCTAAGGCAAAGTCGATTTGGGACCCAACCAAAATTCCTGCTCAGTTTGTCTCGGGTGGACCTCAAACCATCGGCCAGCGATTCATTTTGGCAATCACAGATTTACCGTCCGCTAAACGGTTCGGCCTAAATCTGGCAACTTTGATCTCACCTGCCGGTGCCGAACTAAACGCCAACGCTTCGTCAATCTCAGACGCGATAATCGCGAGAACAGAGGATCCAGCGACTGGCATGTTGGTTGCGCCAGCAGATCCGTCGCAAAGCCCTGGATACCCACTCAGCACGCTCACCTATGCTGTTACCAATGCATGCACGCAATCAGCAGCAGCCGTTACCGACTACGCAAACTTTCTCGAGTTCGCAACTGGTGCTGGTCAGGTCTCGGGTGAGTCGATTGGGCAACTCCCAGAGGGATACGTGCCGCTTTCAGGCGCACTTCAAGCACGAGCTAGCGATTCGATAGCCAGACTTCGCGCACCGGATCTTCAGCTAGATTGCCCTGTAATTCCCCCAATTGACCCAGGTGAGCCTCCTGTCGAACCCAACGTTGATCCAGTTGATCCCGGATTCCCAGACTTAGGCCCAACACCAACTGAACCTGGACAATCTGCTCGCAACACGATTGTCTACCGGACTAAAACTGAGCTTTCTGGGTCGCCACTTTTGACGAACCTAATGCTTAGTTCAACTTTCCTAGGGCTCCCTGCTTTCCTCATCGGAAGTCTGTCCAACCGACGAAAAGCAAGAACAAAATAGGCAAACATTTGTGCGTTGTTTACCCACACGCAACCTAATTGTTAATCTCTCTTTTCTTTCCGTAGCAAGTATGAACCTGTCACGCAGCACTGAAGGCGGGACCACACATAATAAGGAGAAACCTTTGATCAAGAAATCACCATTCAAGATGGGTGTTGCACTCGGCCTTGCCGGTGTAATGGCTGTCGGCTCGCTTACGGCAGCCCAGGCTGACCCAGCGGCAAAGACCTACGCAGAATTAGTTGGTTTTGGTTCAGACACCACCATGGACGTCATGGATGGAATCTCTACCGCTCTCGGTAAGAACGGCAAGCTACTAAAGCTCGGTTCCTACAAGGCTATTGGAACCGCCACTGTGACTCCTCGTTCGGGTAAGCCTGCCGTTGGGCGTTTCAACGGCTCTAGCGCCGGTCGTGACGCTCTGTATGTTGCAATTGGTCAGAGTGCTACAAAAACTATTGCTGTCGCACCAAACACCGACGGCTCGGCTCGTCCAGCAGTAACTGCAACCACCGAACAGTTGGCTGGAATGATCGATTACGCGAGATCTTCATCTGGCCCATCAGGCGCACGTGCAGATGGCGTTGTCACATACATTCCATTTGCCATCGATGCGATGACCTACGCGGTTTCCCCGAACTCGAAAATCCCAGCGAACATTCCTGTTGGAACTGCTGGTAACACGACCGAGGTTTCTCTTATGAACATTTACAAGGGAAACATCACGCGCGTTATTACGAGTGGAAACACAGTAACTCTCGTTGGGCCAAGCTATGAACTTCAAGCTGGTGAAGTCTCCAACAACATCAACGCCTACATTCCTCAGGCCGGATCGGGAACCCGTTCGTTCTGGTTAACCACTGTGGGTGTGACCGAAGCGCAGATCACTGGCGGCTCTAGCCCCGCCGTAGATGTTTTTGAAGTCAACGGTGTTGAGAAAAGCGTTCAGGAACACGATGGTTCGGCTGTAGCCAATGACCCATACGGCTTGGTTGGATTCTCAATCTCTCAGTATGTTGCTCAGACCAACCGTGTTTCACCATCGCGCCTCAACGGAGCCGTTTTACGTTCAATCGGTGAAATTGCACCGACTGTGGGAACCGGAACTAACCTTTCGACAAACCCGAGTTGGGCGGCAATCAAGCGCACTGTTTACAACATCGTGCCAACAGCACTAGCTAACGCTGCCGGAACTAACAAGATCAAAACCATGTTTGTTGGCGAAAACTCGCTAGTGTGCCAGGCCAAGACTGTTATCCAGCGCTATGGTTACGGGCTATTGGTCTACCCAAACACTGACGCAGGTCGTGCAGGTACGACCGAAGGTGGGAACTCTACCCAGTGTGGAAACATCACTGCTCCAAACCGTGTTGGTGCGCCATCTACGAGCACAATTTCTTTGGGCACACCAACCGTTGCAGCTAACGGGGCCTCGGCAACGGTAGTAGCAACGGTGGCCTCAAATGGAAACCAGGGTGGAACCGTAAAGGTTTATAACGGCACTCCACTCCAGGATGGTTCTAACCTAGTTGGAACTGGCACTGTAGCAAAGGGTGCAACAACTGCAACCGTCAAGGTCCAGGCTGCCAACAAGCAGGACGCAACACTAGATCTGAAGGCAGTATTCGTTCCTACCCTTGCCGGTGTCGCTGAAGCGACGTCGACAGGCTCTGTTTCTCAGGCCCTAAAGGGTGAATCGGTGCTAACCGCTCTACCGACGAATGTTAGTTCATCGGTCATCCCGACTGTTGCCGTGACCGTTCGTAACGGTCTTGCGAACTCAACCGCATTCGCGACTGGAAGTGTAGTAGTGGTAGCGCTGAGCTCGAAGGGCCAGGCATACTTTGCGACTGGAACCCTAGACAATAGTGGTGCGGCGACCATCGCGTTCGAATCGACGCTTGCCAAGGGTACCTACACTGTCTGGGTCAACTACCCAGGTTCAAGCACCAACGTATCGGCAACTGTCAAGAAAACCCTAAAGGTCAGCTAGTCAATAGCCAGCCAATAGACTAAAAAACAAATGAGAACAGATCCAGTGCGCAAACTCAACGAGTTGCGCGCTGGATCTGTTCAGTTTTTCAAGAAGCTTCCTCAATTCACCAAAGACTTATTTGATAACACCAAAGACAGCGCTACCGCCTTTTTGGACCAAGCCGCTAAGGTGTCTCAGAACGAGAAGCAGAATGCTTCACTCCTAGACTCAAGGGTTGCAAACCCAAAACCTGCCGTCGCCGCCCGGGTAACGACTTTCTCGGTGATCTCGCTCATAGTTCTAACGGTTGGCTTTGTGGCTCACTTACTACTTATTTCACCTATGCACTTTCACTCTGAGCAATTAAAGAAAACCGAGTCTCTGAGGTATGAGCTGGCAAACGGAACCGCCCCGGTGGGGCAGGTAGATTCCGAAGGTTATCTGCTGGCATCTGGGACGCCGCTGGCGTTTATCACCATCCCCAAGCTAAACGTAAACGCGGTCGTTGTTGAAGGTTCAACAAGCTCAGACACCATGGTCGGAGTCGGTCACCGCAGAGACACAGTTTTACCGGGCCAAGAAGGAATTAGCGTCCTTTATGGAAGGCAGGCTGCCTACTCGGGTGTTTTTGGCCGACTTCACGAACTAAAGACTGGTGACACTATTAAGGTCCTCACGGGTCAGGGGGAGTCCGAGTTCACGGTGTCGAACGTCAGAGTGGCGGGCGATGAAGTGACTAATTCGATACCAAGCGGTGGCTCAAGATTGACTCTAGTTTCAGCCAGTGGGATACCGTTCTTGCCTAATAGTGCTGTTTGGGTCGATGCCGACCTGGTGGGGCCAGCCAAGGAAACTCCACTAAAGGTCATTCCGATGCTAGCGATAGATTCATCGGAGCAGGCAATGAATGGTGACCTAAACGCCCTAACTCCAATCATTTATCTGTATCAGCTTCTCGCATTGGTCATACTAGCCATGCTCTGGTTGCGAAAGAACTGGGGGCGAGGCCAGTCTTGGATAATCGCGGTTCCGCTCATGGTCTGGACCACTGCAATGCTGGCTGAACAAATCACTCGAATCTTGTCGAACCTAATCTAAAAAGGAGAATCGTGGCG
>JBIKJD010000143.1:0-2807 GCA_044361205.1 Rhodoluna sp. | reverse complement strand
CCGTTAAGCAATCCAACCTCGCGAGCCTGCGAGGTGAAAACGTTTCAGCATGGTTTGGTGAGCGCAAGGTTCTAGATCGGGTCAACCTAGAAATGAAGCCCGGAGAAGTTACCGCACTAATCGGCCCATCCGGCTGTGGCAAGTCAACATTTCTGAGAATTCTCAACCGAATGCACGAGATGGTTCCAAGCGCTTCAATGGCGGGAAAAGTTTTGCTGGACGGCGTAGACATTTATGACCCTACGCGCAAGGTTACTGATGCCAGGCGCGAAATCGGAATGGTTTTCAGAAGCCCAACCCATTTCCGGCGATGAGTATCTACGAGAACGTTATTTCTGGTCTAAAACTGACTTCGACTAAAAAGCCCAAATCCGAACTGGATGATTTGGTCGAAGAGGCACTCACCAAAGCCAGCCTGTTCAAGGAAGTCAAGGATCGCCTAGATTCCCCTGGGGGAGGCCTATCAGGAGGTCAGCAGCAACGCCTCTGTATTGCCAGATCGATTGCCGTACAACCCAGAATTCTGTTGATGGATGAGCCCTGTTCCGCCCTCGACCCAACGTCTACTTTCCGAATTGAAGAAACCATTATTGAGTTAGCCAAAGAGGTAACGATTGTGATTGTTACTCACAATATGCAACAGGCTGCTCGCGTTTCCGGCGAGTGCGCCTTTTTCCTCGCAGAGAACGGGCAACCCGGCTTTATTGTGGAGCAAGGCCCAACTTCGAAGCTCTTCCAAAACCCTGACGACCCTCGCACCCAGGACTATGTGACCGGTCGCTTCGGCTAGGCTTTAGGAGAATCAGTCTCTGGAGGTACTTTGTCGTCGGTTAATTCCGGTCTAGGTCGCCTAATTGTGGCGGTCTATGGCATTTTTGCGCTTTCCGCAACGGCCAGAGCAAGCTTTCAGTTGCTGACCAAGTTCGAAGAGGCGCCCTTACCTTATGTTCTGAGCGCAGTTTCCGCGTTGGTCTATATCTTGGCCACAATCGCTCTGGCTCGAAACAATCGATCACTAGCCATGGGTGCTGTGGTTTTTGAGCTCGCCGGGGTGCTCATAGTCGGAACGCTTTCCCTGCTGCTTCCTGACCAGTTTCAACACCCGAGCGTTTGGTCACTCTACGGCCTAGGTTACGGCTGCATTCCGATAGCCTTGCCAATCTGGGGTTTGTGGTGGCTTCGAAGGAGTAACCGTGCTTGAGTGGACCTCCCTAGATCAAATCCCCGACGACTTCGCCGACACCGCTGTAACCATCGGGAAATTCGATGGCGTCCATCTAGGTCATCAAGAATTGTTGCGCCAAGTAACCGACATTGCCGATGAACACATGCTGGCTTCGGTCGTATTGACCTTTGATCGACACCCCGACGCCCTGCTGAATCCGAGCGAATGCAAACTGCCAGTGATCGGACCTAACCAAAAGTCAGCGCTCATCGAAGCTCGAGGAATCGACGCCACTCTAACCCTCGAATTTGATGAAGAGTTGGCAGGTCTTTCTCCTCAAGCCTTTGTTCAAAGCGTTCTAGTGGATCGACTCAAAGCCAAGGCCGTCGTGGTCGGTGAAGGCTTTAGATTTGGAAGTCGTGGCTCTGGAACAGTTGAAACTCTGCGCGAACTAGGACGAACTCTGGGATTTAGGGTCTATGAGGTCCCAAAGGTGATGGTTGGTGACAGAGCCGTATCAACGACGCTGGTTCGCGAACTACTGGACTCGGGCAAAGTTGTGGCTGCCGCCGAGCTTCTGGGTCGAAACCACACCAACGTTGGGGTCATCGAACACGGTCTGAAAATCGGCAGAACTATCGGCTTTCCAACCGCCAACATGTCTCGCGATTGCGAGGGCTTTCTACCGCTCGACGGCGTATATGCCGGTTGGCTCCGCGTGGACGGCGAGAAGCTGCCGGCAGCGCACTCGGTTGGAATCAATGAGACTTTCCAGGCCGTGCCAAGACTCGTTGAGTCGTTCGTTCTCGATCGTAAAGATTTAGACCTCTATGACAAGACCGTAACGCTCGAATACGTTGAGTTCATTAGGCCCGCTGCAAAGTTTGACGGCGTAGAGTCTTTGGTAGCGGAGATTAATCGCGACATCGAAAAGATACGAGTAGCTCTCGGTATCAAGTAGGAGAAGAAAATGACATTTGTAGATGCAATCAGATCAGGCTTCACCAACTTCGCACAATTTCGCGGTGTGGCAAAACGTTCTGAATACTGGTGGTTCTTCCTGTTCTCTTTTCTAGTCGGAATGGTCACTGGAACACTCGATGCTGCGATTTGGGGGAGCTCAGATGCCGCTTACTTGAACACCATTTCCAGCCTGATTCTCTTTATGCCCACTCTCGCGATGACAGTACGTCGCTTTCGCGATGCAGGCTTTAGCTGGCTCTGGCTTCTGTTGCTCCTGGTCCCAATTTCAGGAATTGTCGCTTGGGCGGTAAACAATTTCAACACGCTTTTGATCTTCAATGATTTTGTGATGACCGCAGGTGCGGAAGAGCTCTCCGAATCCGCGATTTTGGCATTCATGAACGAAAATCCAGAGATATTCCAAGCTTTTGGTCAATTAGGTTTGATCATCCTGATTCTCATTGCTATTGCAATCTTCCACTTCGTAATAACTTTGCTGCCAAGCAAGAAGCCAAAGGTTGACCCAACGGTTGCACCAATCACCTACTAACAGGTAGGCTTGGGAAGTTGCCGTGTAACGGCCGCGGATAAAGAGAGTTTGAAACATCCTGTTTCTTACGCCGCGCAGCGAATCGAAGGAGAACCACTATGGCTCTAGACCCACAGGTAAAGAAGAGCA
>JBIKJD010000056.1:0-6773 GCA_044361205.1 Rhodoluna sp. | reverse complement strand
TAGCGCGTTCATAACGGTACCCAACATACCCATGTAGTCGGCTCTGGAGCGATCCATGCCTCGCTGCGAGAGTTCTGCGCCCCGGAAGAAGTTACCGCCACCCACGACGATAGCAATTTCGGTGGTTTTTGCTCCTTCAGCTATTTCCTTGGCAAACGCAGAAACAAAATCTGGATTAACACCAAGATTGCCTCCACCGAACGCCTCACCCGAAAGTTTTAGTAAAACGCGACGTTTATGTGGCATGACTTCCTCCTACATACATCCTAGGCGGGCAAGCGAAAAGGCCCGACCGATTCGGCCGAGCCTTTTCAAAAATTTTGGTTAGGCGCCTACGCGGAAGCGTACAAAGCCCGAAACCTTAAGACCTGCGTTGTCCAAGACCTTAGCAACCGACAACTTGTTGTCCTTTGCAAAGTCCTGCTCGAGTAGAACGTTCTCCTTGAAGAAACCAGTTACACGGCCTTCAACGATCTTTTCTAGCGCTGCTTCAGGCTTGCCTTCGTTACGCGCGGTTTCTTCGGCAATACGACGTTCGGTTGCAACAACATCTGCAGCTACATCGTCGCGGGTTAGGTGGTTTGGTGAGAATGCGGCGATGTGAACTGCAACATCGTGAGCGGTCTCGTCATCGTTACCCGAGTAAGCAACAAGCACGCCAACCTGTGGAGGTAGGTCTTTGCTGGTGCGGTGAAGGTAAGCGTCAACCTTGGCATCTTCAACAACAGCGACGCGACGAAGTTCGACCTTCTCGCCCATGATTGCTGCCTCGTCATTGATGGCGTCGGCAACCGACTTGCCACCTAGGTTCGCGGCCAAAGCTGCCTCTAGAGTCTTGGCACCCGCTGCAACAACTGCATCGGCGATTGACTCTGCCAATGAAACGAACTTTTCCGCCTTAGCAACGAAGTCGGTCTCGCATGCAAGTTCAAGCAGGTAACCGGTTCCGCCACTAACGCGAGCTACTACCAAACCATTGCTGGTGGTGCGTCCTTCACGCTTGGTAACACCCTTTAGACCCTTGAGGCGAAGAACCTCCATGGCCTTCTCTCCGTCGCCGTTGGCTTCGTCGAGAGCGTTCTTGCAGTCCATCATGCCAGCGCCGGAGCGCTCGCGTAGGGCCTTTACGTCTGCTGCGGTGTAGTTCGCCATTACTCTGCGTCCTTCTCTGCTGGTGCAGCTTCAGCCGCTGGGGCTTCTACTGCAGGGGTTGCGGTTGCGTCGCTGCTAAGCAGTTCCTGCTCCCATTCGGCTAGTGGTTCAACTTCTTCAGTCTTCGAGTGCTTCGACTTCAAACCTTCGGCAACTGCGTCAGCAATCACGCGGGTAAGTAGAGCGATCGAGCGAATTGCGTCGTCGTTTCCAGGAATACCGATCGTGACCTCGTCTGGGTCACAGTTGGTGTCTAGGATTCCGATGACAGGAATACCTAGCTTCTTGGCTTCGGTGATTGCTAGGTGCTCTTTGTTGGTGTCGACAACCCATAGCGCAGATGGCTGACGGGTTACGTTACGAATACCACCAAGAGACTTCTCTAGCTTGTCTTTTTCACGACGAAGGATAAGAAGTTCCTTCTTGGTTAGACCGGTCTTGGTCGCGCCCGAGAAGTCCATTACTTCTAGTTCCTTGAGGCGGGTTAGACGCTTCTGAATGGTCTGGAAGTTGGTTAGAAGACCACCCAACCAACGCTCGTTGATGTAAGGCTGACCAACACGCTGCGCCTGCGAGGCGATAGCTTCCTGGGCCTGCTTCTTGGTTCCAACGAACATTACCGAACCGCCGGCTGCAACGAGGTCCTTGACGAACTCGTAAGCCTGATCGATGTGGGTTAGCGACTTCTGAAGGTCGATGATGTAGATACCAGAGCGGTCGGTTAAGATGAAGCGCTTCATCTTTGGGTTCCAACGACGGGTCTGGTGCCCGAAGTGCACGCCGCTGTCTAGCATCTCGCGCATTGTTACTACTGCCATGGCAGTTTCTCCTTTTGGCACAAAAGTGCCACTCAGTTGTTTTGCTCTCAGCGGTTGCTGTTTGCACCTGGTGTCGAATCGAAAACAGCCAGCAAGCTGGACCGAGTGTTTAAGATTTGGTTCGACACGCGAAGTCAACGCCGAAACGTTGCTAACACAAGACTACCAGCGAGATCCCTCAAGTTTTCCACCGAATTACAAAAACTCGTTCCAGCTATCCGAAACTTGCGATGCTAGCCAGATGAGAATGAACCGCACAACTTTTGCCCTACTTTTTGCCGTTGGTGCACTTCTGGTTCACTCTCAAGTTCAGCCAGCTAATGCAAGCAAAACGGGGCTCTGGAGAGCTCCGGTTGATCACCCTCAACTAGTTGCCGAGTTCCGGCAACCAACATCGGATTGGTCAGCTGGACACCGCGGTGTCGACTATCTGGTTTCGCAAGAGCAAATGGTATTTGCGCCATTTGAAGGCTTGGTGAGCTTTGCCGGAGTTGTCGTTGACCGTTCGATCGTCACAATCACCCACGAAAACGGTTTGAAGTCGAGCGTTGAACCGGTCTGTCCGTCTGTTGCGAAAGGCGACCGAGTGAACACGGGTCAAGCCATTGGTGTGGTCTGCCGAGTAGGAACTTACGCCTCGCACTGCGGCTTTGATACCTGCCTCCACTTCTCAACTCGAAGTGAAAACGGGTACCTTTCTCCGCTTGCCCTGATCGGTGGCTTGTCTCCCAGCCGACTTAAGCCCTGGGGTGGGCTGACTTGTAGCCAGATTGAAGACGCTCAATGCTGACATGAGTATAAATCTGAGTAGTACCCAGGCTGGCGTGCCCTAACAGTTCCTGCACGGCTCTGAGGTCTGCTCCACCATCAAGCAGATGCGTTGCTGCCGTGTGACGGAGGGCGTGCGGTCCAGCCGCTCCGATGGCGGTCGGGGCCAAGACACCTGCTACGAGTTCATAGATTTGTCGAACACCAACACGTTGACCGTTCTTGCCTAGGAAAAGTTCGAACGATGTTTTCGGCGAAACTAGGCTTGGCCTCCCCTGATTCAGCCATCGTTCAATAGCGGATTCGCAAGGAGTGCCGTATGGAATCATGCGCTGCTTGTTGCCTTTGCCGGTGACTTGCACCAAGCGGCGGCCGTGATTAATGTCCCCCAGATTCAAACCCGCAATTTCACTAACTCTGGCACCGGTTGCATAGAGCAACTCAACAATTGCCAAATTTCTGAGTGAAATTGGTTCATTTTCGGATGCGGCCTCTTCCAAAACCTTGAAGACATCTTCCATCGCCTCACGAGTAACTACCTTTGGAAGCGATTTGTTTGCCTTGGGTGTTCTAAGTCGCAATCCCGGATTCGTCTCTAATTCACCTTGTTCTAATAGCCATGCGGTGAATGATCTGGCAGCGGCTGTCTTTCTGGCCATAGAGGATTTGGCTAGCCCGCGCTCGCTCAACGTGAATAGCCAGGTCCTGAGCGATTCGAGATCGATTTGGGCAGGAGATGGAACGCCGGAAACTTCTAAAAAATCAACCAAGTCCTCTAAATCGGTTAGATATGCCCGGACGGTGTGCTTTGAAAAGCCTCGCCCAGCTTCAAGGTGCACGCGGAAGCGATCCAGGACTGAAGCGAAGTTGTTGGTCACAGATTTAGGCTAAGGCCTATTCAGGGAAGTGACAGGCAACCTCTGCCTTGCCGACCTTTTGTAAGGTCGGTTCGACTGAGAAACATTTGCTCTGAGCTTTCCAGCATCGGGTGCTGAAAACACAACCGGTTGGCGGGTTCATTGGCGAGGGCAGTTCGCCAGCCAGGACGATTTGCTCGCGTTTACGTTCCAACACGGGGTCGGGAATTGGCACAGCCGATAGCAAAGCCTTGGTGTAAGGGTGGTGTGGAGTTGCGTAGATCGAATCCGTAGGCGCAATCTCCATCATCTTGCCAAGGTACATAACCCCGACGCGGTCTGAAATGTGCTGGACGACCGAAAGGTCGTGGGCGATGAACAGATAAGACATACCTAGGTCATCACGGATGTCGGTTAGCAGGTTGACAACCTGAGCCTGGATCGAAACGTCCAACGCAGAAACTGGCTCGTCACACACGATGAACTTTGGCTTCAAGGCGAGTGCACGAGCGATTCCAATACGCTGGCGCTGGCCACCCGAGAACTCGTGTGGGTAGCGGTCAAAGTGCTCAGCGTTTAGGCCAACTCGTTCCAAAAGGTCTTGAACGGCTCGCTTTACACCCTGTTCCGGTTTGATGCGGTGAACTTCAAAGGAAGCGCCAATAATGGCTCCAACCGACTGACGTGGGTTCAGCGAAGATTGCGGGTCTTGGAAAATCATCTGCATTTTCGTGCGCAGCGGCTTCATCTTCGAATGGGAGTAACCCGAAATCTCTTCACCTTCAAATTTGATGGAGCCAGACGTTGGGTCGTAAAGTTTCAGAATGGTGCGACCGGCGGTTGACTTTCCACAGCCTGATTCACCAACTAGACCGAGGGTTTCACCTTCACGTAGCGAAAAACTAAGACCGTTAACGGCCTTGTTTACACCTTTGTTTGGCGAGAAAATTCCTCCGCCGGAGACCGGAAAAAACTTTTCAAGATTTGTTACTTCGAGAAGCGGCTCGCTCACTTTTTCTTACCTGTGCTTTCGTAAAGGTGGCAGCGCACCAAATGTCCAGTCTTGACCTCAAGTAAGTCAGGCGATGTGTCACACTTGCCCTTTGGAAGTTCTGACTTTCGATCACAACGCGCTGCGAAGGCACAACCGTCGCCCAACTTGATTAGTGAAGGCGGTTGCCCAGGGATTGCTCGTAGACGTTTGCCGTGGGCCTGGTCCATACGAGGAATTGAGTCCAAGAGGCCAACGGTATAAGGCATCATCGGTTTTGCAAAAAGCTCGTTAACGCCTGCGCTTTCAACCAAACGACCGCCATACATTACGTTGACTCGGTCGGCTGCTCCTGCAACGACTCCAAGGTCGTGGGTAATAAGGATTACAGCCATCGAAAACTGAGCCTGCAAATCGCGAAGAAGTTTCAAGATTTGTGCTTGAACGGTTACATCAAGTGCGGTAGTCGGTTCATCCGCAATAAGGACCTTAGGGTTGTTCATCAGCGCCATAGCGATCATGACTCGCTGACGCATACCCCCGGAGAACTGGTGCGGATACGCTTTGATACGCTCTTCTGGATTGGCTACGCCCACCAGCGTCAGCAGTTCAATTGCGCGGTCGCGACTAACCGACTTTGGAACCTCGTTGTGTACCTGGTGAGCCTCGATCAGCTGGTCCCCGATGCTGTAGTAAGGGTGAAGAGCCGACATTGGGTCTTGGAAAATCATTGCAATGTCTTTGCCGCGAATCTTGCGCAACTCTTCGTTCGGCATGCCAATCAGGTCAACCACACCGTCTTCGGTTTCCAATAGCACCGAACCGGTAATTGTGGTTTTAGCTGAAGGCAGCAAGCCCATGTATGCGAGGTTGGTCACAGATTTTCCTGAACCAGACTCGCCAACGATTGCTAAGGTCTCTCCCGCTTTGAGGTCAAAAGAAACACCCGCAACTGCTTTTACAAGACCATCCGGAGTTGCAAACTGAACGCGAAGATCTTTCACTGATAACAGAGGCATTAGACCCTCACTCTCGGGTCGATGAACGCATAAACGATGTCGAGAATGGCGTTCATGATTACCACGATTGTTGCAGCCAAGATCGTGGTCGCCACGATGATTGGCAAGTCAATGTCCACCACGGCACCGAGAGACAAGCGGCCCAGCCCAGGCAAATTGAAGATTGCCTCGGTCAAGATCGCGCCGCCGAGCAGACCGGCAAAGTCGAGGCCAGCCATCGTGACGATCGGGGCAAGAGCTGCGCGCATGGTGTGCTTGCCCAGAACTGCACCTTCTTTGAGGCCTTTAGCTCGAGCGGTACGAATGTAGTCTTCGGTTGAAATTTCAAGAATCTGGCTTCTTACAAATCTGGTATAAATCGCTGAGTACGCAAAGGCCAGGGTGACCCAAGGCAAGAACATGCTAAGGAACCAACCAATGATGTCTACATCCGGGGCGGTATAGCCTCCGGCCGGGAATGGAGACCAAGGAGCTTTGATAACTAGGAAAACAATCAGAATTAGACCGGTTAGAAAGGTTGGAAGTGATGTTCCAATGAGCACGAACGCGGTTGAAAGGGTGTCCCAGATCTTTCCGCGGAATTTGGCTGCGACAACACCTAGACCTACCCCGATGATGAGCCAAAGAATAAGCGAGCCTACAGCTAGAGAAATGGTTACTGGAAGAGCGTTTGAAATTAGGTCGGTGACACAAGAGTTCTGCTGGAAAGAGTATCCAAATGAAGGTGCGGCGCAGAAGATCTCAGCCTGGCCTTCGCCATAGGTACGGCCGGCAAAAAGACCAACCAAAAAGACCCAGTACTGTTCATAGAACGGCTTGTCATAACCAAGACGACTGCGGTTCGCGGCGATGATTTCTGGGTTGTTACAGTTCTTGCCACAGGTCAGCATCGCTGGGTCGTAAGGCAGAAGCGAAAAAATTACGTAAACAGTGAAACTAACCGCAAGAAGGATTAGCAACATCACGCTAAGTCTGCGTGTGATGTAGGCCAAGAGACCGTTCATGATTCCCTTTCTTGAGGCAATGAAAGCTTGAGCGACTGGTCGCGGTGTTGGGGTCGCCCCCAACACCGCGATTCAATCAGTTGGTAATTACTTCTTTAGGTAGAGGTCACCGAACGACAATGCGCCCTGTGGCTCCCAGAAGTAAGCTCCACCAATTCCCGAGC
>JBIKJD010000054.1:0-6854 GCA_044361205.1 Rhodoluna sp. | reverse complement strand
TGGCGAAACCATGATTGCGCCGGTTTCGGTCTGCCACCAGGTGTCAACAATCGGACACTTGCCACCACCGATGACGTCGCGATACCAGAGCCATGCTTCTGGGTTGATCGGTTCACCAACCGAACCGAGCACACGCAGGCTGGAAAGATCGAACTTGTCTGGTATCTCGCGTCCTAGTTTCATGAATGAACGGATGGCCGTCGGTGCGGTGTAGAAGATCGAAACCTTGTAGCGTTCGATGACTTCCCACCAGCGACCAGGGTGTGGTGCGTCGGGGGTGCCTTCGTAAATTACCTGAGAGGCACCGTTTGTTAGCGGCCCGTAGACCACGTAGGAGTGACCGGTGATCCAACCAATGTCTGCGGTGCACCAGTAGACGTCGGTCTCTGGGTGAAGATCGAAAATGTTGCGGTGGGTGTAGCTGGCCTGGGTTAGGTAACCACCCGAGGTGTGCAAGATTCCCTTAGGAGCTCCGGTGGTTCCAGACGTGTACAGGATGAAAAGCTCCTGCTCGGCTGGAAAAGCCTGCGCTTCGTGCTCGTCGGAGACCTTGGCCATTTCGTCGTGCCACCAGCGGTCGTTGTCACCCCAAGCAACGTCTTCGCCGGTGCGCTTCACAACTAGAACTTGCTCAACGGTCGGACACTTGTTATCGGCCAGCGCTTCGTCTACCGCTGGCTTTAGTGCGGAAGCCTTACCTTTGCGGTAGCCACCATCAGCGGTGACGACCACGCGGACGTCGGCGTCATTGATGCGAGTGGTGAGCGCATCTGCGCTGAAGCCACCGAAGACAACGGAGTGGATAGCACCGAGACGAGCTACTGCGAGCATCGTCACGATTGCCTCTGGAATCATCGGCATGTAGATTGCAACGCGATCACCTCGGACAACCCCGAGGTTGGTGAGCACGTTCGCGCACTTTTTTACTTCGCGAGTCAGTTCGGCGTAGGTGATCTCTCGGCGATCACCAGGCTCACCTTCGAAGTAAAGGGCCACTCGGTCGCCGCGACCTTCGATGACATGACGGTCTAGACAGTTATAGGAGACGTTCAGTTCACCATCGTCGAACCATCGGGCTACCGGCGCGTGAGACCAATCTAGAACTTCGGTGAAGGGTTTGTGCCAGTGCAGGGCTCTGGCCTGTTCCGCCCAGAATCCCAAACGGTCGGCAGAAGCCTGCTTGTAAAGCTCTGGTTTTGCAATTGCGGATTTGGCAAATTCGGCAGAAGGCTCGAAGGTTTTGTTACCTGACATCGTTGTCGTTCTCCATGTATCTAGCGAAATGCAACGTCGCCTTTCGCTAGCGAACATACTGCCAGATTAAACCTGTGAATTTCGTGAAAACACACACATCGTTAGAAGACTTCGCTGTATTGTAATAATTGTCGCTGTTAAAGCGACCGCGATACCGGTTCCCCCCAATCAGGTATCGCTGGCGGCAGGCACTCCCCCAGAGCCTGCCGCCCCCTTAATTTAACGGGTCTTTTCCACAGATTTATCACTCGCCTGACACTGAGGCGAACATTCTGCAATGGTCGATTCATGGTCGATCCTGAACTAAACGAACTTCTGGCAATTGATGGACTCAGCGATCTAATCTTTAATGGCCATACATTCGCTTTTGCGAACGTGCATGGAAAATGGCGCCAGGTGTCAAGCCCTTTCCCCTCGGAAGAGTGTCTGATTGAGTTTGCCACTAACCTAGCCAGCGTTGCCCGTCGAAGATTAGATTTTGGTTGCCCTTTTGCAGACATCGCGGTGGGCTCGCTTCGATACCATCTCGCTCTTCCAATTACCGGCGGCCGGTTTCACATGTCAATCCGCAAACACCAGTCGAATCGATTGTCTCTCCCAGAGCTGTTGGAAAACCCGAGTCGTTGGGTAAGTCAACTAAATGAAATCGTGTATTCAAAGTCCAATTTTTTGATTAGCGGAGGAACCGGCTCCGGGAAGACCACTCTGTTGAGAGCTATGGTCGAACTTGATCAGGAGCAACGGGTCATCACGGTAGAAGATGTCGCGGAACTTGAACTTTCATTGCCTAATCACGTGAGTCTGCAAACCAGACAGGCGAATAGTGAAGGGGCCGGCCAAATCGATTTACAACGACTGGTCCTTGAGTCACTTCGAATGAAGCCGGATCGAATCATTGTGGGAGAAGTTAGGGGAGCCGAGCTGGTTCCAATGCTTCAGGCGCTCAACAGCGGCCATCGCGGTTCAGCCACAACCATTCACGCCAATCGCGCTGAGGATGTTCCTGCACGACTGGTAGGAATTGGGTTGCTTGGCGGTCTTTCCCCAGCAACAACTTCTCACCTCGCAGCGAGTGCCTTCGATTACGTTATTTCGCTCACACAAAGAAGCAAGAACATCTCGATTGGTTCGATTGCCAGATTTGAACTGACTCGTGAGTCCAGGTTGGTGACCCGAAGTGAATAATGAAGCAATCAGCTTGCGCCAGTATTCCGAACTCATCCGCGCGGGACACCCCCTCAATCTAGATTTTGGAAACTTCAGCGAAGAAACCACCAAAGATTTGAAACGACTTCTGAGCATCTCGCGAGAAGCCGGCGGTCCAATCTCGGTTGCCTTAGATCGGATGTCTTCGGTTATTGCGGTTCGCGAGCAGAGCAGAACCGAACTTGCTTTGGCGGTCGCCGGGCCGAAAGCAAGTAGTCGGCTGGTTATGTCACTCCCAATCTTGGTTTTCCTTGGAGCGGGAATTTCTGGAATCCCAATTTTTAGGACGCTTTCGACCGTCCCGTTAGTTTGGGGAAGTCTCTTGATGGGTGCACTCTTCTTCTGGTGGGGCAATCGATGGATTTCCAAACTACTAACCAGGGCTGAACCGAGACTGTCTGACCCTGGGTTAGAACTAGACGGGCTAGCAATTGCTATACAGGCGGGCATGCCGCTGCAGAGCGCCATCGAGCTTGTGAGGTTTGAGGCAGGCGAGAGCCTTCGTTCGCTAAACGGAAGTTCCGGGATAGCCCTGGCGCAGTTGCTTACCGAGCGCGCGAGCCAACTCAGGCAACAGCAATTCAATGAAGATCGATTACTGATTCAAAAGACCGGGGTGTCAGTTCTTTGGCCGCTTGGGCTGACTGTCTTGCCAGCCTTCGTTCTAATCGCAATAGTTCCGGTGGCTGCTGCACTTATCCAAGACCAAATCTAGAAAAGGAGAACAATGAAACAGCTAAATTCCGAAAATGGTTCGGCAACGGCCGAGTACGCAATCGCTACGATGGCCGCAGTGGGTTTCGCAGGGTTGCTGGTGGTGATCATGCGAAGTGAAGAAGTCAAAAAGTTGCTCTATGACCTTGTGATGAAAGCTTTGACACTTGGCGGTGAATAGTGAATCAGGAACTGTGACGGCAGAACTAGCGATCGCAATGCCAGCCGTGGTCATCCTGATAGCGCTGGCCACAGGAGTGCTTGGAGTGCAGGTAGATCGAATCTCGTTGACTCGAGAGGCAGTCGAGGAGGCACGAGCTGCAGCCAGGGGAGAGGCGTCTGGGCAAATCCAAATTCGAGGAAACCTCGTGTGCGTAACGAAAACCAAAGAGGCACTTATACCTATCTCGGAGACTCAGTGTGCGAGGAGGTTCGGGTTATGAAAGACGACGGTGCTGGAACCGTATTAGCAATTGCAATTCTGGTTCTCATTTCAGGTCTAACTTTTGTAATTCTGGATTCAAGCCAACGGGTTGTAGATCAAGTGCGCCTGAACGCGCTCGCGGAGAACGCCAGCATTGCGGCGGCAGATGCACTGAGAGGTTTGGTCGCTGGGATTCCCTGCGAGGTGGCAAAATCGATGGCCCCGGTTAGCAGTTGCGTCATCGAGGGCAACGATGTCTTGGTTCAACTAGAACGCAACGGCCTTAGGGCCAGAGCTAGAGCAGGGGAGTCGGGTTGAAGGTCTTGTGCGCAGGGACTTTGCTGAGAATTTTTCAAGTTTCTTGCAGAAGTTGCGGAACCTGTCGTAGTGTCTAAGCGACGAGGATAGAAATGTCTCCTCCTCTTATATGGTGTGTAAGCACAGAAGTTAGGAATCATCTTTGGCAAGTAGTCAGAAGCTAGTGATCGTAGAGTCACCGGCAAAGGCAAAGACCATCTCCAAATATCTTGGGGACAACTTCACCGTTCTCGCATCAGTTGGGCACATTCGTGAATTGGTCGAGCCCAAGAATGTTCCAAAAGAGCTAAAGAAAACATCCATTGGCAAATTCGCCGTCGATGTAGATAACGGCTTCACTCCGTATTACGGAATTACTGCGGGGAAAGCGAAAACCATTTCGGACCTCAAGGCTGCACTAAAAGGAGCTGACGAGCTATACCTAGCAACCGATGAAGACCGCGAAGGTGAAGCAATTGCCTGGCATCTGCTCGAAGTCTTAAAACCAAAGGTTCCTGTGAAGCGAATGGTGTTTCACGAAATTACTAAAGAAGCGATTCAAGGCGCTTTGGAACACACTCGAGCGCTTGACACGGATCTTGTTGAAGCCCAGGAAACCAGACGAATCGTTGACCGATTATATGGTTATGAAATTTCTCCTGTGCTTTGGCGCAAAATTAATCGAGGTTTGAGCGCAGGCCGAGTTCAGTCGCCGGCCGTTCGTCTTGTCGTCGAACGTGAACGTGAACGCATGGCTTTCATCTCTGCCTCCTACTTCGATGTAAAAGCGTCTTTCGACCCAGAAGCGCAAGGCGAACCAGTCTTTGAAGCCAAACTTCAAACTGTTGATGGCAAAAGAATTGCCACCGGGGAGAACTTTGACGATCGTGGACAGTTGAGCGGAAACGTGACCCTTCTCGATGAGGCGGCCGCTCAGTCACTTGCTTCTGCAATCGCAGGCAACGGAACACCGATTGAGGTTGTTTCGGTCGAAGCTAAGCCCTCCACCAGAAGGCCTGCCGCCCCCTTCACCACATCAACTTTGCAGCAAGAGGCCTCTAGAAAGTTGCGCATGAGTGCGAAGCAGACCATGGACACCGCGCAGGGGCTATATCAAGAGGGTTACATTACGTACATGCGTACCGATTCCCCAACTCTTTCGAGCCAAGCCATCAACGCGGCACGCAGCCAGGCGACAAAAATGTTTGGTGCCGAGTACGTCTCAGATTCGCCCCGCCTCTATTCGGGAAAGTCCAAGAACGCGCAAGAGGCCCACGAAGCTATTCGCCCCGCTGGTGAAACCTTCAAGACCCCGGCTGAATTGTCGACCCTGCTATACGGACGTGCCTACGACCTTTACGAGTTGATTTGGAAGCGCACCGTTGCATCTCAGATGCAAGACGCCAAGGTTTCCACTACGACGGCGAAGATCAAAGTTGGACCTCTCGCAGATGGCCGTATTGCAGAATTCACTGCCAGTGGCACGGTTGTCACCTTCCGAGGATTCTTAGCTGCCTACGAAGAAGGTCAGGACGAAAGTCGCAACCAAGACGACGCCCAGGAATCGAAACTTCCTAACCTTACGGTTGGCCAGAAATTGAAGTTGGTCGAAGTAAACGCCAAAGATCACCAAACCACACCTCCGCCGCGCTTTACGGAGGCGTCTTTGGTGAAAGCTCTCGAAGAGGACGGCATTGGCCGCCCCTCAACCTATGCCAGCATCATGTCAAACATCATGAACAAGGGTTACGTGACCAAGCGTGGACAGGCTTTGGTTCCCGAATGGATTGCCTTTACCGTCATTCGCTTCCTCGAGGAAAACTTTGGCAAAATCCTTGACTACAAGTTCACCGCTTCGATGGAAGAAGACCTTGACCAAATTGCCGATGGTCAGCTTGACGCCAAACAGTGGCTCCAGAAGTTTTACTTCGGCGGCGGCGACATCACCGGCCTCAAGGAAACTGCCGAAAACATTCTCGATCAAGACCCTCGAGCTATCAACTCATACCCAATCACCGACTCAATAACTCTCCGCACGGGCCAATACGGGCCTTATCTGGAGATCTTTGAAACGCCAGGTAGCGAGGGGGCCGATCCCGAGACCGGACGTCGAATCGTTAACATCCCAGAAGAGTTAGCTCCAGATGAATTAACTCCAACCAAAGCTCAGGAATTGGTCGACGCTCCAGTCATCACCGACCGCGTCCTTGGCCAAGATCCAGAGACCGGATTCGACATCTTGTTCAAGGATGGCCGTTACGGACCTTATGTGGTTCTAAACGACCCGAGCGCTGCCAAGCCAAAGACCGGGTCGCTGTTCAAGTCGATGAGCCCAGCAACCATCGACCTCGAGACCGCCCTGAAGTTGCTTTCGCTACCTCGAGTGGTTGGGGTTGATCCAGAATCGGGCAACCAGATCACCGCACAAAATGGCAAGTTCGGCGCTTATCTCAAAAAGGGAACCGACTCCAGGTCGTTGACCTCTGAGGATCAGATTTTCGAAATCGATCTAGCCGCCGCGCTCGAACTTTATGCTCAACCCAAATACGGTGCGCGGAGAACGGCAGCCACGCCACTTCGCGAATTTGGGGCTGATCCTCTTTCGGGTGGCCCGGTCGTTGCGAAGACCGGTCAATTCGGTCCTTATGTAAGCGACGGTTTTGTGAATGCCACCGTACCAAAGGACGACAACATCGAAGACATGTCCGCCGACCGCGCCTTTGAACTCCTCATGGCCAGGCGCGAGAAGTTGGGCCTTGAGCCAGGTCAGGCTCCAGCCAAGGCCAGCAGTCGAGGCGCCCGCAAGACAACCAAGCGCGTGGTAAAGGCAAAGGGCAAGAAATAGTGTTCATCACGTTTGAGGGAATCGATGGAGTTGGAAAATCAACTCAAATTGCTCTTGCCGAAAACTACCTAACTAGCCTCGGTCACGACGTATTAGTCACCTTTGAACCTGGTG
>JBIKJD010000007.1:0-23590 GCA_044361205.1 Rhodoluna sp. | reverse complement strand
TGAAGACATGCTTGCCTTCAACGTTTGCGCCGGTCACCCAAGAAGTTCCAGGGACCACACGAGGGTCAACGTAGTACTTGATGTTGGCAAATCCGCCAGCCTTTGGTCCGATGTAACCCTTGATCAACTCTGGGTGCTTCTTGAAATCTTCTTCGGTAGCCTGTTCGACCTCGTTTGGCGAGAAGGCCGATTCCGCTCGCTTCGCATCGACCTCACGATCGCCTGGAATTCCAACCATGACGAGTGAGCGCTTTCCCTCTGGTGAAACCAAAGCCATGACGACATTCTTGAGCGTATCTGCTGCGGAAATGCCAGCAGCGGCAGCCAGGGTTGCGATGGTTGGTGAATTCGGAGTGTCTCGAACTTCGGCCACAGGCAGGCCGTCAATAGAACGAGCCTCCGGCGAAGGAGTTTGAACCGCCTCAACGTTTGCGGCATAGCCGCCAGGAGAGCGCACAAAGGTGTCTTCACCGATTGGGCTAGGGCTCAGGAACTCTTCGGAAGCGGAACCACCCATGGCTCCGGCATCGGCCTTTACGATCACGTATTCAACGCCGAGCCGAGTGAAAATGCGCTCGTAGGCATCACGCTGAGCTTGGTAGGACTTGGCAAGACCTTCGTCGTCGATGTCGAACGAATAGGCATCCTTCATCACGAATTCGCGACCACGAAGTAGACCTCCACGAGCGCGAGCTTCGTCGCGGTATTTGTTCTGAATTTGGTAAAGACAAACCGGTAGGTCTTTGTAGCTCGTGTAAAGGTCTTTCACCAAAAGGGTGAACATCTCTTCGTGGGTAGGAGCAAGTAGGTAATCGTTCTTACGGCGGTCTTGCAAACGGAACAGGTTATCGCCGTATTCGGTCCAGCGACCGGTGACCTCAAACGGCTCACGCGGCAAAAGAGCCGGAAAGAAAACTTCTTGAGCGCCAGCGGCAGCCATCTCTTCTCGAACAATCTTTTCAATCTTTGCCTTCACAGCGAGGCCAAGCGGAAGCCAAGTGTAGATGCCGGCGGCGGCTCTGCGAACATAGCCCGCACGAAGCAGGAGTTTGTGGCTCTCGACCTCAGCGTCGGCTGGGTCTTCGCGCAAAGTGCGCAGGAACAGGCTGGAAAGTCTGATAGGCATAAGCCAACTTTACTTCTTGGCTACAACAACCTGTGGCGACCCAACCAAAGTCGGGTCCATTTCCGCAGCCAAACGATTAGCTTCCTCAATTAGGGTTGCCACGATTTCGCTCTCCGGAACAGTCTTGATGACCTCGCCCTTGACGAAAATCTGACCCTTGCCGTTACCAGAAGCAACTCCTAGATCAGCTTCGCGAGCCTCACCAGGACCGTTAACAACACAACCCATAACTGCCACGCGAAGAGGCACGGTCATCTTTTCAAGACCCTTGGTTACGTCGTTGGCCAAGGTGTAAACATCTACCTGAGCCCGACCACAGCTTGGGCACGAAACAATTTCAAGCTTGCGAGGGCGAAGGTTTAGCGATTCCAGAATCTGCGAACCAACTTTGATTTCCTCAACCGGCGGAGCCGAAAGCGAAACACGGATGGTGTCGCCGATACCCTTTGAAAGAAGAGCACCAAACGCAACCGAAGACTTGATGGTCCCTTGGAACGCAGGCCCAGCCTCGGTAACTCCAAGGTGCAGTGGCCAGTCTCCGCGTTCAGCTAACATTTCGTAAGCCTTGACCATGACGACAGGGTCGTTGTGCTTCACGGAAATCTTGAAATCGTGGAAGTCGTGTTCTTCGAATAGCGACGCTTCCCAAACTGCCGACTCAACCAGAGCCTCAGGGGTGGCCTTGCCATACTTCTCAAGCAGGCGTGGGTCTAGCGAACCGGCGTTCACGCCGATACGAATCGAAACGCCAGCATCCTTGGCAGCCTTGGCAATTGCGCCAACTTGGTCGTCAAACTGGCGAATGTTGCCAGGGTTTACTCTAACCGCACCACAACCGGCATCAATCGCCTGGAAAACATACTTTGGCTGGAAGTGAATGTCGGCGATCACCGGAATCTGCGACTTCCTTGCGATTAGATGAAGACGGTCTGCGTCGTCCTGGGATGGAACTGCAACTCGAACGATGTCGCAACCAGACGCGGTCAGCTCTGCAATCTGCTGCAGCGTGGCGTTGACATCGGTAGTCGGAGTGGTACACATCGACTGAACCGAAATGGGAGCATCTCCACCGACCGCAACTTTTCCAACCATAATCTGTCGGGTTTTGCGACGCGGGGTCAGAACCGGTGGTGGGCTTTTAGGTAGTCCTAGATTGACTGCAGGCATAGTTCAAGCATAACCGCGGGCTAGAAGGAAATTGGGTTGAAGATGTCTGCCAAAATCATGAGAAGACCGGCGGCAAGTAGCGCCAGAAACATGAACTGCGCAACGGGGGCCATAAGTGCCGTGTCTACTGGACCAGGGTCTTTCTTGCCAAGCAAACGGTAGGCGCCACGCTTTAGATACTCGTAGAGACCACCCGCGACGTGTCCGCCGTCTAGCGGAGGCAAAGGGATCATGTTGAAGGCGAACAAGGCTAAGTTAAGTGAGCCGAGCAGCATCAGGGTTGAGAAAGCTTTGTCTAGACCGTCACCCTCGGACGATGCCACTTGACCGGCAACCTGACCGATTCCAACTACGGAAATTGCCGAATCGATTGAACGATCTTGACCGGTCACCGTTGCGTAAAGCGCGGAGTAAACCTGTTGCGGGAATTGAGCGATAAACCCGAAGGTTTGCTCGGTCGCTGACCAGCCGTAGGAGATGGATTCACCGATCCCTAGCTGAACCCTCGTAAATTCCATACGAACGCCAACATACGGGCGAACCTGAGTAACCGTCTCGCCGGTCGACGGGTCCAGCGTCGGAAGTGAAGCCTCGACAGCCAGAATGTTCAGCGTCTTTTGTGTTCCATTACGGTCAACCAAAACCTTGTGAGAAACCAGCGGTTTGGCGGTGAGTGCTTCTAACACTGGAGCGGCGGTACTTACCGCAACGCCGTCCACGCTCAGAATTACGTCGCCATTTTGCAGGCCAGCCAAAACGGCGGGGGTGCGGATCGAGTCCGCGGTGCAAGAGTCTTCTGTATTGATCATTTGCTCTTGGCACTCAATGACTGCCTCAACCTTGGTTCCCTGAGTCCAGGTGCCGATTCCAGATAGAGCAACGGTTATCAGAAGGATACCTAGAATCAGATTGACAGTCGGGCCACCGAGCATAATGATGATGCGTTGCCAGGCTGGTTTGGAGTAAAGGGTTCTGGATTCATCGCCAGGTTCCATGTGCTCGGAGTGTGCTTCACGCGATTGGGCGATCACTCCCCCGAACTTGCGCTTCTCGTCAGGTTTGTTCGGGTTGGCTGGCGGATACATTCCAATCATTGTGATGAAACCACCCAGTGGAATTGCGCGAATTGAGTATTCGGTTTCACCAATCTTCTTGGCGAACAACTTTGGGCCGAAGCCAACGGCCCAGTGTGGAACCTTTACACCGAAAAGCTTGGCTGGAATCAGGTGACCAAACTCGTGCAGGCCGATGGAAATGGCCAGACCGATAATCATGATCAGGATGCCGAGAATGTAGAGAAAAATTTCGTTCACCTAAATCAACCTAGTGATAGATTCTGACAGTTTGCTTAGCATGCCTTGGCCATCTGGCCTTGGGCGCGATCGCGAGCCCAAGCTTCGGCGGCCAGAACGGTTTCGAGAGTTAGTTCCTCAGGGGCGTCGTGGGAATCAACAACGCGTTCGATCACTTCGACAATTTGGGTGAAGAAGATTTTTCCCGCATGGAAAGCTTCTACCGCTTCTTCGTTAGCCGCGTTGTAAACGGCGGGGAATGTTGAACCTAGTTTTGCCACTCGCCTAGCCAAGGCAACCGCCTTGAAGACCGATTCGTCCAGTGGTTCAAAGGTCCAAGTTGCAGCCTTAGTCCAGTCGCAGGCCGGCGCAACATTTGGCACCCGGTCTGGCCAACTCATACCCAAAGCAATCGGCAGTTTCATGTTTGGAGGTGAAGCTTGGGCGATTACTGAACCATCCACGAACTCAACCATCGAGTGCACAACCGACTGGGCGTGTACGGTTACCTCTATGTCGTCGATGGGAACTCCAAATAGCAGGTGGGCTTCGATAAGTTCCAAACCCTTGTTCACCAAGGTGGCCGAATTGGTGGTAACCACCTTGCCCATCACCCAGGTTGGGTGAGCCAAAGCTTGCTCGGGTGTCACCGAGTGAAGTTGCTCCAAAGACCAACCACGGAAAGGACCACCAGACGCGGTGAGAATCAGTTTGCGAACCTCGGTGCCAGCTCCCGCCAGAAGAGCTTGGGCAATCGCAGAGTGCTCGCTGTCGACTGGGACAATTTGACCGGGTTTCGCCAAAGAGGTGACGAGGGATCCGCCAACGATCAGAGATTCCTTGTTGGCCAAAGCAAGAATCTTGCCCGAACGAAGGGTTTGGATGGTTGCAGCTAATCCAATTGATCCGGTGATTCCATTCACCACGACTTCGGCGTCGACGTTTCTTACCAATTCCGTGGCGGCTTCGGCCCCGAGCACACATACTTCAGGACCTAACCCAAACTCCAACCGCTGCTCCTCCATGAGAGAAGCGTTGGTTCCAGCCGCCAAACCAACCACCTGAAACAGGTGTGGATTTTCGGAAATTACCTCGAGGGCCTGGGTTCCAATCGAACCGGTACTACCCAACACAATGATGCGACGCATTTACCAATCTTCGCACCAAAGTCTCATAGTTGCGGGGCTAGACTAGTGCTTATGAGTGAAGCCACCGTTCGTAAATTAGTAACCGCAATCCCAGGCCCTAAGTCTCAGGCCCTCCATCACAACCGTCTTCAGCACGTTTCTGCTGGTGTTGGCGCTGCGTTGCCGGTCTACATTGACCACGCGCATGGAGCGATTCTGACCGATGTTGATGGCAACCAGTTCATCGATATGGGTTCTGGCATCGGCGTAGTGACCATTGGCCACACCAACGAAGGTGTCGTCAAGGCAGTGCAGGAGCAGGTTGCGAAACTTACCCACACGCTCTTCACCGTTACCCCTTACCAGCCATACGTTCGCGTTTGTGAACTGCTAAACAAGCACACCCCGGGAAACTTCGCCAAAAAGTCAGCGCTGTTCAACTCGGGAGCCGAAGCCGTTGAAAACGCTGTGAAGTTTGCTCGCAAGTTCACCCGCAAGAGCGAAATCGTCGTCTTTGACCACGGTTACCACGGGCGAACCAACCTGACCATGGCTATGAACTTCAAGGCCATGCCTTACAACGCTGGGTTCGGTCCGCTAGCAGGCAGCGTTCACCACGTAGCAATGTCTTACCCATACCGTGATCCTGAGGGAATGACCGGCCAGGAAGCTGCTAACCGCGCCATCACCTATATCGAAAAGCGCGTTGGCGCAGAAGACCTAGCCGCCATCGTTATCGAGCCGATTCAGGGTGAGGGTGGCTTCATCGTGCCAGCCCCAGGATTCCTCACCGCCCTACAGACTTGGGCTCGCGCCAACAATGTTTTAATTGTTGCCGACGAAGTTCAGTCTGGAATCGCCAGGACCGGTCGATGGTTTGCCAGCTTCTACGAACCAGGCTTCGAACCAGACCTAATCACAATCGCCAAGGGAATTGCCGGCGGTATGCCAATCTCGGCCGTTACCGGTCGCGCTGATGTCATGGACGCTGCTCACGCTGGTGGAATCGGTGGCACCTACGGTGGTAACCCGGTCGCCGCAGCCGCTGCAGTTGCCGTTCTTGAACAACTCGAAGACGGCAAGGTGTTTGGCCGTGCAATGGAAGTTGAAGCATTCATGCTTCCACGCCTTCTAGAGCTTCAGCAGCGTCACCCAATCATCGGTGATGTTCGCGGGCGCGGTGCGATGTTGGCCATCGAACTTGTAGAGGTTGGAACCAAGAACCCAAACGCGGCAGCGGTAAACAAGGTTGTTCAGTACTGCCACCAAAATGGCGTGCTAGTTCTGAACGCTGGAACACACGGAAACGTGATTCGCTTTCTACCACCACTGGCAATCACCGACGAGCAGTTGACGGATGCCCTGAACATCTTGGATGAAGCACTAGCTCACGCCAAGTGAAACCCGACTAAATACTTAGTGCCCGTCGGATTTCCGGCGGGCACTAAGTATTTGTGAAGACTATTTCTTTAGAAGGCGCTTGCGCTTGATGGCTCCATTGATCTGGGTAACCAGAACAATCACAATCGCGGCGATAAATACTGCGGATGCGATTACGTTTGCTTCAGCAGGCACACCACGGGCGGCAGCAACGTAAACATACTTCGGGAATGTGTCGACTGAACCAGAGTTGAAGTAAGTGATGATGAAGTCGTCGAAGCTGAGGCTGAACGAGAGCAGTGCTGCCGCGGTGATTCCAGGCAGAAGAAGAGGGAATGTGATCTTCCAGAAGACCTGATTTGGATTGGCATACAGGTCTCGGCCGGCTTCTTCGAGCACTGGGTCTAGGGTCTGAACACGAGCCTTCACCGTAACCACGACGAAGGATAGACAGAAGACCACGTGAGCGATGATTACGGTAGTCATGCCCGCTCCAACACCAGCGTTAAAGAAGAGAGCAGCGAGACCGGCTCCCAGAACAATCTCAGGCGTTGCCATCGGTAGGAACAGGGCCAAGTTCACCATGGCGCGTGACTTGAACTTGTAGCGAACCAAGCCGATTGCCAGAGCGGTACCCAAAACTGTGGCAATGAAAGTTGAAACCACACCAATGAAGATTGAGTTGCCTAGAGCTTCACAAACTTCCGGCTTTGAACAAACTCCCAACCACTTGTCGAAGGTGAAACCCTGCCACTGAGTGTTCGTACGCTGTTTAGAGTCGTTGAACGAAAAGATAATCGTGTAAACGATTGGAATGAGCATAAATACCATTGCCAAAAGTGCATAGGTTGGCAGGCCAAGACGGGCCAGTGAGAAACGCTTCATAGTAGGTCATCCGTTCCAGCTCGGCGAACGTATACAGAGACCAAGACAACAATAACGGCCATCAGCATCACACTGAGCGCCGATGCCAGCGGGTAGTTGAGGGTGCTGAGGAAGTTTGAGTCGACCATGGTTCCAATCATCGAAGTCTTCGATGAACCCAGGAAGTTCTGACTGGCGTTCACGTAGTCACCGGAGATTGGGATGAAAACCAGAAGGGTTCCAGAGATTACACCCGGCATGCTCAATGGCAGTGTGACCTTGCGGAATACCCTGGCGGGGCTGGCGTAGAGATCCGAGCCAGCCTCAAGTAGACGCACGTCGAAGCGCTCCAAGGTAGTGAACAGTGGGAGGGTCATAAACGGAATGAAGTTGTAGGTGAGCCCGAAAATTACCGCCGCATCGGTTCCGAGGAAACTCTGTTCAGTGCTCAATAGCCCTGCCGAGTAAACGAACTGCATGATTGCACCGCCGTCGGAGAAGATCTGCTTCCAAGCGATGGTGCGAAGTAGGAACGAAATGAAGAACGGGGCGATAACTAGGACGAGCATCAGGCGCTGCAGTAGCGGCCGGGCACGAAGTCGAACACCAATAAAGTAGGCCAACGGGTAGCTGATTAAGAGAGCGAAAATCGTCGCAGCAGTCGCGTAGTAGAACGAACGAGCAATCTGGTCCCAGTATTTCGTGATTACGTTTACGTAGTTTTCCCAAGCAAAACCGTATTCATACATACCGATAGCACCGCTGGCGGCTGGAACTTGTAGCGAGGTAATGATTAGCGAGATTAGCGGGGTGAAGAAGAAGAGCCCAAGGTAAACCAAACCGGGCATAAGCAGGACGAAGACAATTCGACCGGACTTACTTGGAGTTTTGTGTTCCTTAGTTGGAGCTCCACCGAACGCTGCAAACGCCATGGCTACGCGTCTTCGTTGCCGGCTGGAAGGTCGGAAAGCCCAAACGAGTGCTCAACCTTCCAGGAAACCCAAACCTGTTCGCCAAGTTCGATCACTGGGCTGATTCCCACGTTCTGAGCGAACACGGTAACTTCGCCAACATTTGGAATCTCGATTAGATACTGGTTACTAACTCCGGTGAAACGGATGTCGATGATTTCACCTGGACCAACCACAACGTGTTCTGAACCCAGCTTCGGATCCTTGCGGTGGAACGTGGTCTTCTCCGGACGCACACCAATGCAAATCTTTCCAGACTGCTTTTCTGCTCTGGTTTTTGGAACGGTGATTTTGTGACCGCCAACTTCGATACTGATCGAAGTCGAGTTTGACTCGGCAATGGCTCCCACGAAAAGGTTCGACTGTCCCAAAAACTTAGAAACGAAAGCAGTCTTCGGGCGTTCGTAAAGGGCCTCTGGCGCACCCATTTGCTCGATGTGACCCTTGTTCATGACCGCAACGGTGTCGGCCATGTCCATAGCCTCTTCCTGGTCGTGGGTCACGTGCAAGAAGGTCAAACCGACTTCCATCTGGATGGCCTTTAGCTCGATCTGCATCTGACGACGAAGCTTGAGGTCTAGAGCGCCAAGAGGTTCGTCTAGAAGCAAGAGTGCTGGGCGGTTAACTAGTGCGCGAGCAAGAGCAACACGCTGCTGCTGGCCACCGGATAGCTGCTGCGGGCGACGTTCGGCCGCGTAGCCAAGCTCAACAAGGTTCAGGGCATCCATGGCCTTCTTGACCGGGTCTTCAATTTTGCGCTGACGCAAGCCGAAAGCCACGTTCTCCAGGATGGTCATGTGCGGGAAGAGGGCATAGCTCTGGAATACGGTGTTCACCGGGCGCTCGTGAGGCTTAGTGGAGGTGACGTCCTTGCCGCCGATTAGAACTTGCCCAGTGGTTGGTTCCTCGAGCCCGGCAACAATTCGCAAAGTTGTGGTTTTACCGCAGCCGGAAGGGCCTAGCAAGGCGAAGAACTCGCCGGCTGGAATCTTGAGGTCCATGTCCTCAAGCGCCGTGAAACCGGGGAAATCTTTTCGAACGTTGACTAACTCGAGATCAGCACCAGATGGTTTGAACTCAATTGCCAATTACACGACACCGTTCGAAGCGTCTGACCAAGCAGTCGAGAACTCGTTGTCTTCCTGAGGAGTCAACGGACGGAATTGCTTTAGCTTGGTAGCAAAGATTTCATCCGAAGGGAAGATCAGTTCGTTGTTCGCCAACGCTGGGTCCTTCTTGATCACGATCTCGCGAGCACCAGCAACCGGGGTTACGTAGTAAACGCCAGCCAAGGCAAGTTCGGCCGCAACTTCAGGGGTGAAGTAGTAGTCGATAACTGCTTCAACGTTGGTCTTGTGAGCAGAGCCCATTGGGACTACGAAGTTGTCGCAGGCAAAGGTTGAACCCGAGTCAAGCAGCACAACGCCTAGCTCTTCGGTGCCCAACTCAAGGTTGGCGCCAACTAGGTCTCCCGCCCAAACGATTCCAGCAACAGCGTCGCCCGACTTGTAGTCGTCAACATAAGAGTTGCCCTTGATCGAGCGGATGTGACCGGAAGTAACCTTTTCGGTGAATAGGTCTAGTGCTGCGTAGAACTCCTCCGAGGTGAATTTCGAGATGTCTACACCGGCGCCCATCATCATCACACCTAAGGTGTCGCGCATTTCGGAAAGGACTTCAACGCGGCCCTTGAGTTCTGGAGCCCATAGGTCTTCAACCGAAGTTGGTGCGTCTTTTCCAGTTAGCTTCTTGTAGTTTGCCTTGTGGTAACCAACTGCGGCAATGATGCCCTTCCAAGGAAGTGAGAACTTGCGACCTGGGTCGAATTCGCCAAGGGCACCCTTGAAAGCAGGAATCAGGTTGGCGGTCACGTTTGGCATGTTCTCGTAGTTGAGTTCCTGCACGTAGCCACTGTTAATCAAACGCGAAACCATCCAGTCGGTTAGACAGAAGGTGTCGGCACCGGTGTCGGTTCCTGCAGCAAGCTGGTTCTTGATACGAGCGAAGTAGGTGTTGTTGTCGTCAACGTTGATGTTGTAGGTTACGTCGATGCCGCTCTGCTTCTCGAAAGCGGTAAGAGTTGGGAACGATCCGTCTTCGCCGTCCATGTAGTAAGGCCAGTTGTCCCAGGTTAGAACCTTCTCGGTAGCCGAAACGTCTTCGGCAGGAGTCAGGGTTTTTGCTCCGCCGCCAGGAGCACAAGCCGCCAATAGCGAAGCGATGCTTACCGCACCAGCACCACCGATTACAGCTCGGCGGGTAACCTCTTTGGAAGAAACTGCCTTCAGAGCGTCACGGACAATTGGGGACTTTTGCTCAGACATAGCTGACTCCTTTACATCGAACGGACAACGATGTCCAAACAATAACCAATCGACAAGCGGTATGCCAGTCAATTGCCATACTGCCACAAAGATATGTTCGTAAATAGCAAAAATAGGTAACTTTTTGAAAAAGGAGGTAACCAATTTTTCGGGTATCGTTATTGCGTGCGACTGGCATGAATGCCGGCGAAGGAGAGAAATGCGTATTGCAGTACCAGCCGAAGTAAAAAACAATGAGTTCAGGGTGGCGATTACGCCCGCTGGAGTTCACGAACTCGTTGTGGCCGGCCACGAGGTTTTTGTTCAGGCAGGAGCTGGCAACGGCTCTAGCATCTCCGACTCCGAGTACGTTGAGGCCGGTGCAAACATTCTTCCCGACGCAGCCACCACCTGGGCGGCTGGGGATATGGTTATGAAAGTCAAAGAGCCGATTGCCAGCGAGTATGGATTCTTGAGAGAAGGCCTTGTGCTTTTCACTTACCTGCACCTGGCGGCCGATCTAGAGCTGACCAACCAACTAACCGCCAACAAAGTCACGTCAATCGCTTACGAGACAGTTCAGCTTCCAAGCCGCCAGTTGCCACTGCTAGCTCCTATGAGTGAAGTTGCCGGGCGCCTTTCCATTCAGGTTGGTGCCGAAACCCTGATGCGCCACAACGGCGGAAGCGGAATGCTTCTCGGTGGAGTGCCTGGAACCCGACCTGCCAAAGTAGTTGTTCTCGGAGGTGGTGTAGCCGGAACTAATGCGGTTGCTATGGCCGTTGGCTCGGGTGCCGAAGTTACCGTTATGGACACCAACCTAAACCGCTTGCGCGAGCTCGATCACCACTACGCTGGCCGAGTTCGCACAATTGCCTCGAACGCATTCGAAATCAAACGCGCACTTTCCGACGCGGATCTAGTGATTGGATCGGTGCTGATTCCGGGGGCTAAGGCTCCTAAATTGGTTACCAACGAGCACGTCAAAAATATGAAGCCTGGCTCGGTTCTCGTTGACATTGCCATCGACCAGGGTGGCTGCTTCGCAGACTCAAAGCCAACCACTCACGCGGAACCAACCTTCAAGGTTCACAACACAATTTTCTACTGTGTTGCCAATATGCCGGGCGCAGTGCCTCACACTTCGACCTACGCACTAACAAACGCAACACTGCCTTATGCGAAGTCTCTGGCAAACAACGGTTGGTTGAAGGCTCTTCAGCAGGATCCTTCATTGGCCCTAGGGCTAAACACCCACGATGGAGCCATTACCAGCGAACCCGTTGCGGTTGCTCACGGTTTGAGTTTCACCGAGCTTTCAGAGGTGATTGCCTAGCCCCAAGGGGAACTTGCAAGTCAAACGTTTGGCCGTCATGTATCAGCATGGCGGCTTTCGTTTCGTTTGAGGCCGCGGCAAACTTTCCCTTGCCGCCCAGTTGCATCAACTCAACTTCGTCCGTGCCGGCCAAAGCCAGCCGAGACCGCAGGTTGACCAGTACCTCCCTGGGGATTCCAACCAAAGATTGAGTGGTCACCAGCAGGTGGACTCCAAGTGAACGACCTTTGGTGGCAATTCGAACTATCGCGTCAGTGGCCTTAGCCCCAGATCTAATTGCTGCCACAACCTCGTCGATCACCACCAGCATCCTAGGGTTCCCTAAACCAAGACGTTCCGACTGCATCCAGTTGGCAACCCCTTGCGACTTAAGCCAAGACTCTCGAGCCTGAAGTTCCATAATCAGATGACCCCAGAAGTCGTTCTGCTCTTCAAGAGTGTGGATGTCACTGACCGAAAACCTCATCCCGGAACTTTCTGTAAGCACTGCTCCGCCTTTGAAGTCGGCCACCGCGAGCGTAACTTCGGAATCTAGGCTGGCTAAACACAAGTGAATCAGTTCGCTTTTACCCGAACCGGTTGGGCCAACCACAAGAAGGTGACCCGCACCTTCATCCAATCGAAAAGCAGATTCAACGCCAACAAGATAAGCGTTTGGTTGAGTGTGCTTCCAATTCCTCTGGCGCAACTGCCTTAGGGCATCGAGCTTTGGTTCGCTACCAAGTAGAAACTCTTCCAAAACCTTCTGGTGGATGTCTTTAGACCAAAACCATTGATGTTTTGGAAGCTTTCTATCCCCCAGCCAAACTCGATCCCCTTTGAGTCGCAAAGGCCCTTCGAGCACCCCGCTCTTCCTCTTGGAAATCATCCAGGTGGTTCCAGCGGTAAGTAGTGATGCCACCAGAATCAGCCAGTTGCCGGTTCCTAGAGCAAAAACCAACCCAATAACAACCGACGGCAAAATGTAAAGCGGGCTCATCAGGTGATTCTGGTCGAAACCAGCTACCTGAGTAAGCCCGCTTTGCGAATCTGTGGATTAGTCCCCGATGTAGCTCATCACGTGCTTGATACGGGTGTAGTCCTCGAAGCCATAAGCCGAAAGGTCTTTACCGTAACCGGAGTGACGGAAACCACCGTGTGGCATTTCAGCGGCCAGCGGAATGTGGCAGTTGATCCAGACACACCCGAAGTTGAGACCCTTCGAGAAGCGCATGGCACGGGTGTGGTCCTTGGTCCATACCGAGCTAGCCAAACCATACATTACGTCGTTGGCGTTCTTCATCGCCTCGGCATCGGTCTTGAAACTTTGCACGGTAACCACTGGGCCAAAGATTTCCGACTGGATGTGCTCGTCGTCCTGCTTTAGACCAGAGATAACGGTTGGCTGGATGTAGTAACCGTCGCGCTTTACCTGCTTGCCACCGACCTCGATCTTGGCGTGCTTAGGTGTGCGAGCGATGAAACCTAGGACGCGTTCTAGCTGGTTCACGTTGTTGACCGGACCAACGTATGTTTCTTTGTCGCCAGGGTGTCCAACCTTGGCATCAGACTTGACGGCCTTAACCAATTCCCTAAGGAAGGCATCCTTTACAGACTCGTGCACGAGAACACGAGTAGCCGCGGTGCAGTCCTGGCCGGCGTTGAAGAATCCAGCACCGGCAATTCCAGCCGCTGCAGCCTTAAGGTCGGCGTCGGCGAAAACAATTACCGGAGCCTTGCCCCCGAGTTCAAGGTGAACACGCTTTAGGTCTGACGCAGCACTCTTGGCAACGGCCATGCCGGCACCGACCGAACCGGTGATCGAAACCATCTGCGGGATTGGGTTCTCAACAATGGCAGCGCCGGTAGAGCGGTCTCCAGCAACAACATTGAAAACACCCTTTGGTAGGTACTTAGCAGCCAGCTCGGCCAACATGATGGTCGAAACAGGAGTGGTGTCGGAAGGCTTTAGAACGATGGTGTTACCCGCGGCTAGTGCTGGAGCAAACTTCCAAACCGCCATGTTTAGCGGGTAGTTCCATGGCGTTACCTGACCGATAACACCGATTGGCTCACGACGAATCGATGAGGTGTGGTCGGCGGTGTATTCACCAGTTGCCTTACCCTCTAGGTTTCGAGCGGCACCAGCCATGAAACGGATCTGGTCTACCGAAGGCATGATTTCGTATTCGATCAGAGTTGCAATTGGCTTGCCACAGTTCTCCGACTCAGCCTTTGCGAAAGCCTTGGCATTCTTTTCTAGGTCGTCGGCAATCTTCAACAGTGCCAGCTGGCGCTGTGATGGAGTGAAGTTACTCCAGATTGGGAAAGCTGCCTCGGCCGCCTTGAAAGCTGCGTTTACGTCGGCTGCTGAGGATAGCGGTGCCTTTGCGTAAACCTTGCCGTTGGCTGGGTTGATAACGTCTGAGTATTTGCCCGATTTTGGGGCAACTGACTTGCCGTTGATGAAGTTCTTCAACTCGCGAATCGCCATTTGATTTATCTCCTTTGATTGGCTTACTTAGATGCTAGCGATTACCCGTATAACTTCTCCACTCAAACGAGCGAAATCTGCCAGAATGGCTCTATGTCCGAAAGACTCACACCAATGACCGACGCTCGCAAAGCCGGCGTGCCACTGACTAAAGAGCAGTTGGAACACGGTGCGCGCGAGCACCTGTGGCCACACTTCACTCGTACTAGCCTTTACGAGGGCGGATCGATTCCGATCATCACCAAGGCCGAGGGTAAGTACATCTGGGACCAGCACGGCAACAAACTCTTCGACGGCCTCTCGGGCCTGTTCTCGGTAAACGCTGGCCACGGCCACGAACGCCTTGCCGAGGCTGCCAAGAAGCAGCTCATGCAAATGGACTTCGTGCCACTTTGGAGCTTCGCCCACCCACCGGCCATCGAGCTCGGTGAACGCCTACTTTCTTACGCACCAAACGGACTTGACCGTGTCTTCTTCACCACCGGCGGTGGCGAGGCTAACGAGACCGCCTGGAAGCTTGCCAAGCAGTATTTCAAGATGATGGGCAAGCCGATGAAGCACAAGGTCATCACTCGCAAGACCGCCTATCACGGAACCAGCCACGGAGCCCTGAGCCTAACCGGTATCGCCAACATGAAGAAGGCGTTCGAGCCGCTGGTTCCGAGCACCTTCCGTGTACCAAACACCAACTGGTACCGCGCCCAGGACGATTTCGCCAACGAAGAAGAGTTCGGCCTCTGGGCAGCGAACCGCGTTGAGGAAATGATTCTCATGGAAGACCCGGACACCGTGGCAGCGTTCTTCTTTGAGCCTGTTCAAAACTCGGGTGGAGCGTTCACCAGCCACAAGAGTTATTTCAAGCGCGTCCGCGAAATCTGTGACAAGTACGACGTCATCCTGGTTGCCGATGAAACCATCGACGGTTTTGGTCGCACCGGAACCATGTTCGCCAGCGAAAAGTACGACTTCGAACCAGACATGTTGGTCTGTGCCAAAGCAATCACTAACTCGGTACTGCCACTGGGTGCGCTAATGATGAAAGAGAAGTTCTACGAGCCTTTCAAAAAGGGCATGAACATCTTCCCTCACGGCTACACCTTCGCCGCTTCCCCAGCCGCCTGCGCTGTGGCTCTTGAGAACCTAGACATGTACGACGAAATGGACCTAATCGGTCACGTGCAAGCCAACCAGGATGGCTTCAAGAAGACCCTGGACAAGCTAAGCGATCTCGACATCGTCGGCGACGTTCGCGGAACTGGCTACTTCTACGCCATCGAACTCGTCAAAGACAAAGAGACCAAAGCCCGCTTCGACCTCGAAGAGATCGAGAAGCTACTCCGCGGTTTCATCACCAAGGATCTCTACAGCAAGGGCTTGTATTGCCGCGCGGACGACCGTGGAGACCCAGTAGTTCAGTTGGCTCCGCCGCTGACCAGCGACCAGGCTGACTTCGACATGATGGAAGCCAAGGTTCGGGAAACCCTCACCAAGGCTTGGGACATCGTCAAATAAAAAAAAATTGATGCAAAGCCCTGGCAAAATTGCTGGGGCTTTGTTGTTTAAGATGACTCTAATGTTCGCTACCACGCCGATTCAATGGCAAATACTTGCGCTTGCAAAAAAAAATGTAAACTCAAAAAAAAAGGGGGCAACAAATGAAATCTTCAACTAAAGCACTGGGTCTAGTAACAGTTATGGGCCTTTCCGCTTCAATACTTTCGGGTTGTGCACCAATGTCAAGCGCATCAGATGTAAAGGTCGAGACAGTGGTATGCGAAGACCTGAGCAACCCAAATGGCGAGTCAACGTCGTACACAATTAGTGAGTGGAAAAAAGACTCATCGATGTACTCGGGCTTCGGTCTCTTTCGCTGTGAAGAGGATGCATCTGTGACCATCGAGGTTTCCCCGCTCGGGAAGAACCTTCTGGCTGGAGAAACCAGCATCAGCATCGGTGAAGAGCAGCTTGAATTCGCTTCTTTCAAATCAGTTAGCCCAGCGGATCTTCAGGCTGAATCAGTTCTTGCCTCCAACGGGCATGCGATTCGAGTTCCTGCTAACGAGCTATTCCAGCCTTTTGTTGAGCTATCTCAGTCACAAATGACACTAACTTATGGCGACGAACCGGTTGAAATGCGAATCACCATTTCGGCGAATGACAAAAAATCTGTCACCTATAAGAAGGTTGTTCGACTAGCTACCTCGTCGTAGTTTCATTGCAACTAGCCGGACATAATATCGGCTTATCCACAGGCTATTAGCCCAGATGAATTGGGTTGCATTCAGCAATAGCATTGACACATGCACGTTCCAATTCACGACGCCAAACTAACCTTCGACTCGCCTGTTGGAGCGATCACCCTGCTAGCCAATGGCAACAAGGTCGTTTTCCTGACCATGGGAAGCGAGATCACTCCCGACTTTGGGAAGTCTTCGGTTCTTGGCGACGCCAAGAAACAACTGATCAGTTACTTCAAAGGCAAAAGCCAGGAACTCACCTTCGCGACCGAACTCAAAGGCACCGCATTTCAACGGTCCGTTTGGAAAGAAATCGGCAAGATTGGCTTTGGTGAGGTAACCACGTATGCCGAAATCGCTAAGAACATCGGAAACCCGAAAGCGGTTCGTGCCGTGGGTGGCGCAGTTGGTTCGAACCCAGTTCCCCTAATCATCGGTTGCCACCGAGTTCTAGGAGCCAGCGGCAAGATCACTGGATACTCGGGTGGCGATGGCATCCCCACCAAACGTTGGCTACTAGCTCTCGAAGGTATCGAGACCAAAGACTGATGCAACGTTGCTCCTGGCTTACTGCCGACCCAATCTACATCGACTACCACGACACCGAGTGGGGTAAACCAATCACCGGTGAGGATGCTCTGTTCGAGCGAATCAGCCTTGAAGGATTTCAAGCCGGCTTGTCCTGGCTAACCATACTGAAACGTCGAGAGGGCTTTCGTGAGGCATTCTTGGGATTCAAAATCGACAACGTTGCCGAGCTTTCGGAGCAAGACGTTGAGCGCCTGCTAACGAATGAAGGAATCATCCGCCATCGCGGCAAAATTCAGGCGGTCATCAACAACGCACGAATTATCAAAGACCAAAACATCTCACTTGAGAAGTTAATCCAAAAGCACGCACCAACCGAGGACCGCAGAAACCTCTCAATCTCCCCCGAGTCGACGGCACTTTCCAAGGAACTTCGAGGTCTCGGTTTCAACTTTGTTGGGCCAACCACTATGCACGCCATGATGCAAGCCATTGGAATTATTGACGACCACGAAGATTCTTGCGAGTTTAGAAATAAGTAAGCCACTCGCGACATAAACTCCTTGAGATGACTATGGACAGCAAAGAATTCACCGAACACTATCGTGCCTACCTGCCTGCGATTTCAAAGTTCTTCACCTACCGCACGACGGCAAGCGAAGTTGAAGGTTTGGCGGCGGAGGTGTTCTCAATTGCCTGGCACAAGCGCGATAAAGCCCCTGCCGGCAATGAGTTGCCTTGGCTGTACCGAATTGCCAACAACGTGCTTCTCAATCACCGGCGCAAACAACAGAGAAGATTCGTGTTACCTCTTCTAGAGACCGACCTGTTGGCACCTTCGGCTGAGAATCTTGCCATCACCAATGTCACCATCAAAACTGCCTGGTCCAAATTGAAGCCAGCTGATCGCCTGGTGCTATCGCTAGTTGCTCTAGAGGACCTCAGCATTGAGGAAGTCTCTCTAGCACTTCGGGTTAGTAAGAACGCAGCAACCATTCGACTCCACAGGGCCAAGAAAAACTTTTCAGAAATCATGAAAGAACTAGAGGGCTAGCGACACATGCAAGATATGGAAAACAAAAACTTAGACAAACTCCGCAAAGCGGTTAGCGCCAAGGCTCCAACCCTTTCGGAAGACACGATCCTTAGCGGGATTGCCAAGCCTCGACCAAGCAAGCGTAATTCTTGGTTGGTGGGCCTAAGCACTGCGACCGTGGCTGCTGCCGCGCTGTTTGCCGTGTTCCCAATAAACTCCGGTCCACTTTTCGAAGTTGGACAGGGTCAGGGCTCAAGTGAAGGCCTTCAGGCTTCTGCCGACGCCAAGATGATGATGTGGATTGACTACGAATACGTAGCAGGTCCAAACCTCTCAAATGATGGCGGCTCAGACCAGGTCTACCGCTTGAACCTTAAGGGCTCCCCAGAACAGCTAATTGAAAGCCTGGCAACCAGATTCGGCGTTGAAGGCGAACTTTCTAAAGAGACCTGGGATGAAGGAAAGACCTACAACTACTTCTTTGGAATCAAAGACAACTATGAGAAAGCTAATGTAAACCTTTACTGGAGCGGTACCGGAAACTGGTACTTCGGTGATTACAGCAAGTATGCGGAAAAGCTAAACCTTCCTAGCGAAGCTAGCGCCAAGGAAGCCGCTAAAGAGATCTTCGGCGCAACCGGATTAGACGTTGCTTCTGACGCCATTTCAATCAACAAGGGCGATTGGGGCATGATGGCAACCGCCAACCTGCAGGTGAACGGCCAGGACACCGCTGTTGAGTGGAACGTCACCTGGGCACCAAACGGTGAAATCGTTTCAGCAAGCGGTCACAGCATCAGTGTTGAAGCCAAGGGCACATACGGCACAGTTTCTCCAAAGGCAGCTGTGGATCGCTTAGGCGACTGGCGTTACGGTGGATCTGCTGCTAGCAGCTACTTCGGTGGCGTCATGGCAACCATGTCTCGCGATCTAGCTAGCTCTAACCAGGAAGGCGAAGCTGGCAGTGAGCCTGGGACCGAGCCGACCGTAGAGCCTACGGAAGAACCTGCAGTTGAACCAACCGAAGAACCAACCGTGGAGCCAACCGTGGAGCCAACCGAGGAACCTGCAGTTGAACCAACCGTAGAGCCAAGCATCGAACCAACTCCAGAAAAGGTTACGATGACCTTGCTCTCAAGCCAGAAAACTCACCTTCTGATTTGGGACTCAAAGGGCGGTGCCTGGTTGGTTCCTGGCTACATGCTAAAGAACCAGGATGGCTGGTTTAGCGCGGTTATGTCACTTGTTGATGGCATCATCGCACTGCCAAAGCTGGACGAAGGCGTAATGCCAATGACCAAGGAAGGCTAGCGCTGGTCGGTAAATAGCTTGATGGCGGAGCCGTCGATCTCGATTTTGAGATTGGCGGCTTTTGCCATGTCTTCTAGAGTTTCCGCCCCCTGAAGAAAAGACCGAACAAACTGCCCTTTGGCCTTCTTGTTGAAGTGATTCATGGCCTTGCCTGACTCTATGTCGAAGACCTCGACGGTCAGAGATTCAAACGAGTCTGGAATCGGGGCAAGTTCGGCGTATTGCTTGGAACGCAGATCGATGATTTGCTGACCGGTTAGCCTGTTCCAGGTCACGTCGTGGGCCTCTGCCCAGTGTTTCTTGAGATTCATCCCAGGCAATTTCGTGTTTGCCGAGAACTTGTAGTTCGGTATCAGAGAGTTTCCTGGGATGAGACCGAATAAAGCCGATTGGATGAAAACCGATTCCTTCACTCGTTCACGCTCAGTTTCGTTCAAAGAGTTGTGCTCGGTGGGGGTTCCCTTTAGACCACGTCCGTGAATTGCGCTGTAAAGTGTTCCGTTATAGCGGTCAACGGCCCACATCGTTGGATCCGATTGAAGACTTGGGTCAACGAGATTTGCTTCCACAGCGGCCTCAAACACGGCGTCGCGGGCTGGTTGCATGGCACCAAAGATAAGAGCCACCACATCAATGCCAAGCGGGGATCCGCCTTGGGCTTTCGATTCCGATGGTGGCAATAAGAACAACATCTAACCAGCCTAAACTTGAGAGATGGTCAAACTCACCAAGATCTACACAAAAACTGGCGACGAGGGTTTCACTGCGCTCGGAGATAACTCCCGAGTTGCAAAGACCGATGCCCGCATCGAAGCCTACGCCGACGTTGATGAGGCTAACTCGGCCATTGGGGTTGCCGTGGCACTGGCTCAGGGCGAGTTCTCCCCCGAAATACTCGGCCTGCTGGCTCGAATTCAAAACGACCTATTCGACATCGGTGCCGACTTAGCGACACCCGGCACAGGCGGCCTTAGAGTCTCTGAAGCCTGGGTTAGCGACCTCGAGCAGGCTATCGACAAATACAACGGAAGCTTGCCGAACCTTGACTCGTTCATCATTCCTGGCGGTTCTGGACTTGCAGCAGGTTTGCACCTAGCTCGAACGGTGGTTCGCCGGGCCGAGCGTGCAGTTTGGGCTGCCTTAGAGTCTGGGATTGACGTCTCGGCCGTTTGTGCCGTTTATCTAAACCGTCTATCGGATCTACTTTTCGTACTGGCCCGCGTTGCCAATGTTTCTCACGGTGGCGATGTGAAGTGGGTTCCTGCCGAGAGCCGTAATGCTTGAGTTTTTGCTTGCCCTTAGCTTGGTTGTGGTCGTCATGGGAATTGTGATTTTGATTGCCGGGCGAGACCCCAAACCTAACCGGAAACGCAGCTCAGGGGCACTCTCTGGGGCGCTTGGTGCTTTCAACGAGTTCTACCAGCCATCCGCACGCGAAGCCGCCGTGATCGTTGAAGAGCAGGCTCGGGCCAGAAAGCAAGCCGGTAGCGAAGGCAAAAGAAAACCCCGCCAAAACTGACGGGGTTTTTACTTTTAGTTCTGGTTAGACCAGTTCGGCATTTCGCGCCACAATTGTGACAACGTCGTGCTCCACCGATAGAAAACCGTCCTCGGCGTTGGCAATGAGCTTGTCGCCCTCTGGCAAGGTAATGCGAACTTCACCGCTCGAGAGGATCGCGAGCATAGGCTCGTGACCCGCAAGTAGACCGATTTCACCTTCAACGGTCTTGGCGATGACCATCTTGGCCTCACCCGACCACACGGCTTTATCGGCTGCTACCAGCTCGACGCGAAGAACTTTGTCCGACATTATTACTTACCGGTTTCCTTCTGGATGCGCTCCCAGTTTTCCATAACCATGTCTAGGCCACCGACGTTGAAGAACGCCTGCTCTGCAACGTGGTCTAGGTCACCGTTAGCGATGGCCGAGAAGCCTTCGATGGTGTCCTTTAGCGGAACGGTCGAACCCTTAACACCGGTGAACTTTTCAGCCATGTAGGTGTTCTGAGATAGGAACTGCTGGATACGACGGGCACGCGATACTGTGACCTTGTCTTCTTCAGAAAGTTCTTCAACACCAAGGATGGCGATGATTTCCTGAAGTTCCTTGTTCTTCTGAAGGATTGCCTTAACGCGAGTCGCAGTCTCGTAGTGGTCCGCTGCAATGTAGCGAGGGTCCAGGATACGCGAGGTCGAGGTTAGTGGATCAATAGCTGGGTACAGACCCTTCGAAGCAATTTCACGGCTTAGCTCAGTGGTTGCATCCAAGTGAGCGAAGGTGGTTGCTGGGGCTGGGTCGGTGTAGTCGTCCGCAGGAACGTAAATTGCCTGAAGCGAGGTAATCGAGTGACCACGGGTCGAGGTGATTCGCTCCTGAAGGAGACCCATCTCGTCGGCCAAGTTTGGCTGGTAACCCACGGCAGAAGGCATACGGCCTAGAAGGGTCGAAACCTCTGAACCGGCCTGGGTAAAGCGGAAGATGTTGTCGATGAACAACAGAACGTCCTGCTTCTGAACATCGCGGAAGTATTCCGCCATGGTCAGAGCTGAGAGAGCTACACGAAGACGGGTGCCTGGTGGCTCATCCATTTGACCGAACACGAGTGCGGTCTTGTCGATAACACCAGACTCGGTCATTTCGTCGATAAGGTCGTTACCTTCACGGGTACGCTCACCAACACCGGCAAACACCGAAACACCGTCGTGGTCTTCTGCCACACGGTAGATCATTTCCTGGATAAGAACGGTCTTACCTACACCGGCACCACCGAATAGACCAATCTTTCCACCAAGAACATATGGGGTTAGAAGGTCGATCGACTTAATACCGGTCTCGAACATCTGAGTCTTTGACTCGAGCTGGTCGAAGGCTGGAGGCTGACGGTGGATTGGCCAAGTTTCCTTGACTTCAATCTTCTCGCCAGGCTTGCCGTTGAGAACTTCACCGACAACGTTGAAAACCTTGCCCTTGGTGACGTCGCCGACTGGAACCGAGATCGGAGCACCGGTGTCGGTTACTAGGCCGCCGCGGACCAAACCATCGGTTGGCTTAAGCGCAATGGCACGAACTAGGTCGTCGCCAAGGTGCTGAGCAACCTCTAAGGTCAGAGTGGTCTTCTCGCCTTCCAACTCGATGACAGTCTGCAGAGCGTTGTAAATCTCTGGGATGGCATCATGCGGGAACTCGATGTCAACAACCGGCCCGTTTACGCGAGCGATACGCCCGGTTCCGGTGGTCTTTGCTGACTTCTTTTTAGTCTCGGCCATGTCTCTTTCTTTCTCTTAATCTTCTTCGACGGTGGCAAGTGCGTCCGCGCCACCAACGATTTCGGAAATCTGCTGGGTAATTTCCGACTGACGAGCCTGGTTCGATAGTCGGGTGTAATTCTTAATTAGCTTGTCGGCGTTGTCGGTTGCCGACTTCATTGCCTTCTGACGGGCAGCGTGCTCGGAAGCAGCCGACTGCAGCATGGCGTTGAAGATTTTGCTTTCGATGTAGACCGGTAGCAAGGCGTCGAGCACCTTGCCAGCGTCTGGTTCGAATTCGTAGAGCGGGAAGACGTCGTCTGACGCAGGAGCTTCCTCGCCCTCAACCACCTCAAGTGGAAGTAGACGGATGGTCTCTGGCTCTTGGCTGATCATTGAAACGAAGCGGTTGAAGATCACGTGGATTTCGTCTACTCCGCCTTCGGAAGCTTCGCGGTTGAAGTACTCGAGGATGGTGTCGGCGATTTCCTTAGCGGTCTCAACCTGAGGTAGGTCGGTGCCACCAATCCACTGCTTTTCAGCGGTACGGCGACGGAAACCGAAGTTGCTCACGGCTTTGCGACCAACCAGGAAGTAAACGACCGACTTGCCCTCTTCGGTCAGTTTGTTGGTTAGGGCTTCGGCTTCCTTCAAAACGTTTGAAGAGAAAGCACCTGCCAAACCACGGTCTGAGGTGAAGATAACTACCGCAGCACGTTCAATTTTGGCTGGCTCGGTGGTTAGCGGGTGGTCGATGTTTGAGTAGGTAGCCACGGCCGAAACCGCACGAGTTACAGCGCGCGAGTAAGGTGCCGAAGCAGCCACGCGTGCCTGCGCCTTCGCGATTCGCGAAGCCGAAATCAACTCCATGGCGCGAGTGATCTTCTTTGTCGTCTGGGCAGACTTGATTTTCTGCCTATAGACGCGAAGTTGCGCTCCCATTAGATACCTGTTCTCTTACTTCTCTTGAATTACTTCTTGCGCTTCTGCTTGACGATCTTTTCCTGCTCAACTTCTTCTGGCGCTAGAGCTTCCTCTTTTGCCGAAGTGTGCAGAGGCTGACCACCCTTGGTCTGGAAGGACTTCTTGAAGGTTGTAACAGCCTTCTCAAGTTCTGCCTTAGTGTCGTCGGTTAGGTTGTTGGTCTCACGAATTGTGTCAAGAACCTTGGTGTTGCGCTTGAGGTGCTCAAG
>JBIKJD010000053.1:0-6922 GCA_044361205.1 Rhodoluna sp. | reverse complement strand
GTATTATGAGCCCTGGTTTGACCCCCGACAAAGCGAATTTCCACCCGAATCCTCGTGTGACGTTGTTTCAGGAGTTTTCACACTCTCGGACGGATTTCTTGCAGAGTGCAGCCAAGTCCAAGAGTTTGAGCAATTTGGTGAAGCTACAGGGCTGACCGAAGGATATTCGGATTTCAGCAGTGAAATTTGGAATTTTGGTGATTCCAGTTCGCTACCGATTTTAAGGCAGTTCCCTAAAGCTCCTAGTTCACCGCGCGGCCTCACTGTCGGAAACTCCGACTTTAACTTTGTCGGTCAAGTTGTTCCAGGGTTCGACGGAGGTAGTGCCATTATGGGTTACGAGGTTGAGGCTAGGCGAGCTGGGGGAACCTGGCACTCGTATGATTTCCAGTTCAACGAACCAACGCTATTCTCTGTCGATTCACTCACGCCCGGAGCCTATTACGATGTTCGTGTGCGAGCCCTAAATGCTTTTGGCAAAAGTGATTGGCTTGCAACTACGGAGTCCACGATTGCTCAATACACTTCAGACGAAGTTCTCCTAGGGAACGGCAAGATTCTATCTGTTCAATCGGGGCTATTGGACGCCCCTTACATGAGTGCCGTTGTGTCTTTGCAGAACGGTCTTCAAGCCGTTGCCTTTACAGAAACTTTGGCTGATGGAACCTCTCTTGTTGGCATGAAAGTATTCACGACATCTGGGCGAGTCATCTACGAATCTTCTGCGGAAGTGTTTGGGCCGACAGATGCTCAGACAGTTGTTGGCGGCGCTGGCCGTTTAGGTATAACTGTTTCGCCCAAGGGCACTTTGGCCATCGCTTATGTCGTGAAGACCACTTTGGGCCACAACGTGACCACTTCGGTGAAAGTTCGACAGTTCAAGTCAACGGTAATACTTGGGGACGAGTCTGCCCTTCCTGCAAGAACTATCGACAAAACGTCGACAACGTGCAACAACGATGCAGACTGTGGTTACGAAAACATTCAACTGATCTCCGACGTTTCAGGAAAATTTGCAGTAATCGCTACCTTTCCAACTGCAAACGGAAAAAATCTTGTCGCATCATCGCAACTTAGTTATGGCAATTGGGTGACAAAGTCCCTAGAAGCTGAGGCAAGCGTGGAATCTGCCTCCATCGTTCCTGGAAAGTCAGGTTTCTTAGTTGGTTGGGTGAACCGGGCTACGACTTCGACTGCCAAGTACTCTGTTCTCAAAAAGTCTGGCACTTCGGCTTGGTCGGCTGCAAGCACAATGGACATTCAGCCAGGCAACATCACGGGCACTTGGATTAGGCGCACCGCTTCCCTAGCTACCTTTGTCTGGAATACAAATTTGGCGAATTCCGACGTGATTAAGGTGCGCGACTATGACCTTGTTAAGTACAAATTCCCCAAGACTGCAGCGGTTGTCATCTCGACCTTGGGAGTGGTTCGTTCAATGTCGGCAAGTGCATCACAGCGAGGCGAACTTTCGATTGTCTTGGACCAGAAAGAACGTGAGTCGAATTCACGCACAGTCAAATTATTGACGCTGCCTCCTTCAAATGTTTTGCCAGCAAGTTCCACTTTCGGAGATTACGTGGGAGCCGATTATCTAGATCTTTCCGTGGTCAGTTCACCGATTGGAACACCTTTAGTCAGTTGGTCGAGGGAGACGCAAGACGGTTCGCAAATTTTCGTGGCCGTCAAGGGGGCATTGGGTTTCAATGTCCGAGAGTTACCAGGAATGTCACCTACTTCCACGCAACCTCGAGTCAAGTTACTACCAACTGGAGACGTTCTTTATGTCTCAATTGGTGCGAGTGGGACTAGAAAACTTATCGAAATGAATACCATTTTGACCGCCAAAGCCCCTGAGTTATCAAGCGATCCTTCGATTGCTGGGGAAACAAGGGTCGGCAAGACGCTTACCGCAGACCTTGGTTCATGGCTTTCCTATTCGGTTGTCACGAAGCAAACCTTGCAGTGGTGGCGTTGCTCGGCAAACTTTGCAGGCTATTTAGATGAAAGCTTTGGTTGCTCACCCATCAAGGGAGCCACCAAATCGAAATACAAAACCACGAAATCAGACAAAGGCAAAATCCTAGGCTTCACCATGGAAGCTACTAATTTTGTCGGGGAAAGCAGTCACTCAACTGCTCTCAATGCGGCGATCGGATAAGTAAAGACTTTGCTATTTAGGCGCACAAGTGAGTAAACTTGCATAGGTAAGTTGACAACTTCGCCAATCTGGCTAATTTAAATCACCATAGATATTCAATCTAGAAGTGCGCCCGTTTTTGGTGTGTTGTTAGCGCCTTAGGGCGGTGGCTCAATTGGTAGAGCAGCGGTCTCCAAAACCGCAGGTTGCAGGTTCGAGTCCTGTCCGCCCTGCAGCCGTAAGGCACTTAGTAGAAGGAAAGTCGTATGACTGATGAGGTCGAAAAGTCTGGTGAAGACTTAGTCGAAAAGGCGAAGGCCGACCGTAGTCGCGCTCGCGGGCCGATTGCTCGCATCCTTCTGTTTGTTCGCCAGGTGTTGGCTGAACTAAAGAAGGTCACCAAGCCAACCGTGGCAGAGCTTCGTAACTACACCTTCGTGGTGCTTGGTTTCGTAATCATCGTCATGGGAATCATTGTTGTTTTGGACTGGGCTTTCGCAGCTGTAGTTCTCTGGACTTTCAGCCCAGCCGTTTAGTTTTTTAGCAAGTAAAGAAGGAAGTTTCGATGACTGAAATTGAGCGCGACGACGAGTTGAACTCGGCGCAGGACGCACTAGCCGATGAGCTAGAGCTTTCGGCAGATGACGCCGTGACCGAAGAGGTTGCGGATCTTCTCGAAGACGAAACCTCTCCAGAGGAAGACGCCATGCACGTTGAGGGCACCGATGAAGAGGTTGCTCCGGTTGCTGCAGCCGAAGAAGTTATTGCTGCTCCAGTTAGCGACGACCCATACGACCAGTTCTTCCCAGACTTCAAGAAGCAAGATGGCAAGTGGTACATCATCCACTCCTACGCTGGTTACGAGAAGCGCGTGAAGCAGAACATCGAGAACCGCAAGCTTTCTCAGCCAGGCGGCGACGACGTTTACCAGATCGAAGTTCCTCAGGAAGACGTAGTTGAGATCAAGAATGGTCAGCGCAAGCTAGTTACCCGAGTTCGCGTTCCTGGTTACGTGGTTGTTCGCATGGACATGACCGAAGAGACCTGGGACCTAATCCGTCACACTCCAGCCGTCACCGGCTTCGTTGGTAACTCAGACAACCCGAGCCCACTTCGCCCACGCGAAGCGTTCGACATGTTGAAGAAGTGGCTCTTCGAGCTTCCTGAAGAAGTGGCTGCAAAGGCTGCTCAAAAGGGTGGAGTTGCTGTCAAGGGCAAGTCGAAGAATGTACCAATCATGGTCGACTACAAGCTTGGCGAGAGCATCATGATCCGCGACGGTTCGTTCGCAGGTCTGCCAGGAACCATCTCGGAGATCAAGCCAGAGAGCAACAAGCTAACCGTTCTTGTTTCGCTGTTCGAGCGTGAGACCCCGGTTGAGCTTGGCTTCGAGCAGGTTGGCCCGCTTAACTAAGCTTCAAAAACAATTTTTCAAAAACCAAAGTAAAAGGAAAACATAATGGCACCGAAGAAAAAGATCACCGGCATGATCAAGCTTCAGATCCAGGCGGGCGCTGCTAACCCAGCTCCACCTATCGGACCTGCGCTAGGTCAGCACGGTGTAAACATCATGGAGTTCTGCACCGCCTACAACAACGCCACCGCTGACCAGCGTGGCAACGTGGTACCGGTTGAGATCACCGTTTACGAAGACCGTAGTTTCACCTTCGTACTAAAGACCCCACCAGCTGCCGAGCTAATCAAGAAGGCTGCCGGTGTTGCTAAGGGTTCGGGAACTCCTCACACCGTCAAGGTTGCAACCCTAAGCAAGGACGCTCTTTACAAGATCGCCGAGCAGAAGATGAGCGACCTAAACGCTAACGACGTTGACGCAGCAGCCAAGATCATTGCTGGTACTGCTCGCTCAATGGGAATCACCACCGAGCTCTAAACAAAACTTACGCAAAACAAAAAGCAATAGTCGTGGGAGAACCGGGCGCGGTTCGTTAGACCACTACTGTGACCGAAAGGAACAACAGAATGGCAAAGCGCAGTAAGGCCTATGAGGCCGCAGCAGCAAAGATCGAAGAGGGTAAGTTCTACACTCCAGAAGAAGCTGTTGCATTAGTTCGCGAGACTGGCTCAGCGAAGTTCGATTCAACCATCGAGGTTGCAATCAAGCTTGGCGTTGACCCTCGCAAAGCAGACCAGATAATCCGTGGAACCGTTTCGCTTCCAAACGGAACTGGTAAGACCGCACGCGTTATCGTGTTCGCTACCGGTGCAGCTGCTGATGCAGCTCGTGCTGCTGGCGCAGACGAGGTTGGCGGCGACGAGCTGATTGAGAAGGTAGCTGCCGGCTGGACCGACTTCGACTCAGCAGTTGCAACCCCAGACCTAATGGGCAAGGTTGGTCGTCTAGGTAAGGTTCTAGGTCCTCGTAACCTAATGCCAAACCCGAAGACCGGTACCGTAACCCCAGACACCGCTAAGGCTGTTACCGACATCAAGGGTGGAAAGATCGAGTTCCGCGTTGACAAGCAGGCTAACCTGCACTTCATCGTTGGTAAGGCATCGTTCACCGCTGACAAGTTGGCTGAGAACCTAAACGCAGCGCTCGAAGAAGTTATGCGTTTGAAGCCTTCGAGCTCAAAGGGTAAGTACGTTCTAAAGGCTGCTATCGCGACCACTTTCGGTCCTGGTATTCCTCTAGACACGAACTCTTTCTAAGGGTAGAAAAGAAGTAGTCGAAGGGACTGGGTTTTTACCCGGTCCTTTCTTCTTCCTAAAAAAGTAAAGGATGTGATCGGTTGTCGCACGTAATCGGTGCCGCTACATTGTTGGACCCCAAAGACCCTATGGGTCTTCGAGGTGTAGCCCCACTGCTTGACGCTTGGATTCGCGACATGGAAACCGATCGCTCCTGGTTCCAAATCCCTGGCCACAAGGGACGCCTTGATCTCACCGGACCAATCGTCGATGGCGACATCCCAGTTCTGCCCGGCAATCACACGAACCGCATTTCGCCGAGTCTCGTGGTCGAAGCTGAGAAGCTAGCCGCCGAACTTTGGGGCGCAGACTTCTGCCGCTTCGGAGTGAATGGCTCAAGCGGTTCCAACCACGCTGCCGTTATGGCTGTGGCCGGCCCTGGCGACAAAGTGATTATCTCCCGAACGCTTCACAAATCAGTAGCGGTGGGCCTGGTTTACGCCGGCGTCACCCCTGTTTGGGTGAAGCCACTGATCAATCCAGAAACTGGTCTGCCGGAATACCTGCCAAGCTCAACCCTGCGCAAAGCTCTGGAGGAAAACCCGGATGCCAAGGCAGTACTAATCGGTGAACCAAGTTACGTGGGAACCATGAGCAACATTCCAAGGCTCTCGGCGGTTGCCCACGAATACGGAATCCCGCTAGTGGTCGATGCTGCCTGGGCTGCCCACTACGGTTTTCATCCTGACCTACCCAACCACCCACTGGCCGAGGGTGCCGACATCGTGGTGACCAGTGCTCACAAAACCCTTCCCAGCTACTCCCAAGCCAGCATCCTGCTCGCCAACGGAAAGTATGTTGACCTTCCTCGTCTGAACAAAATGTTCGACGCCACCCAGACCACCTCAATGTCTGGACGCATCCTTGCCAGTATCGACGCTGCCAGAGCCCTGCTTGCCCGTCACGGTAAAGAGCTGATCGGGCCGGTTATCGAAGCAACCAACCGCGCCCGCCAAGCTCTCAAGGCCGAGGGCATCGGCGTCATCGACGGTCAATACATCGACCCACTGAAACTAGTGATTCTGCTCTCAACCGTAGGTGCCGATGGCAACCGCGTTGAACAGGATCTCCTGAACTCCAACATCGACGTTGAGATGGCGAACCGCGACCTGATCATCCCGATGATCACCTTCTCAGACACCCCGGAACGCATCGACGACCTCATTCGCCGAATCATCAAAAGCGTGAATTCACACCGCGATGAATTGAGACCTATCGAAATCTCGGCCGCGTTCAGCATCGAACCAGACGTTGTAGTCACTCCGCGAGAGGCGTTCTTCTCGTCTTACGAGATCGTCAAAGCCCAAGATTCGGTCGGCAGAATTTGCGCCGAAATGGTTTGCCCCTACCCACCTGGTGTTCCAGTGCTCAGCCCAGGGGAGCGCATCACGCAATCCGCGCTAGATGCTCTCTTCAAAGCTAAAGACCTCGGCCAGGCCATCAAGTTCGTGGCCGACCCAACGCTTGCGACCTTGAAGGTTCTCCCAAAAAACTAGTAAGAGTTACCCCGGTAATCAACGGTCTCCACATAGATCACTTGAGTTTCCTCGATAAGTAAAACAATGGCTCGAACATTACCCTTTCGTAGAGACCGGAGACCTTGAAGGTTCCCAGCTAGACGTTTAGTTGAATGCAACGGATTGTCTCGAGCTGAAACCAATTCTTCAACTATTAGTTTTGCGTCTAGAGGATGAATTCTTTTGAGTTTCGAACTTGCTTTCCGCGAGTATTCTAGGGTCCAGGTTTTCACGTAATCCAATTTCCTTCATGAGTTGCTCATGCGAAATGTACTTGCGTGGTTTGCCGGATGAATATTCAGCCATTATTTCTGCTGCCTGTTCTTGGAACCAGATTTCATCTTCCAGTTCGGAGATTGCATCAGACAGGAGTCTCTTCACGAAGTGGGTCTTAGTGCGACCCGACTTTTCGGCAAGCGCAGTTAATCGATCATTGAGTTCGTCATCAATTCGTAGCGTTAACATAGCCATAAGTCTCTCCTGTATTACATGTAATACAACCAGACTATTTCAATCTGGGGATAACTTCCAGCCCAAAATTTCACCAGAAAGCAAA
>JBIKJD010000052.1:0-6933 GCA_044361205.1 Rhodoluna sp. | reverse complement strand
GCTCTGATCTGTGGAGGACGGAGCGTTCTGCCACTAACAAGGTCTCAATGCGAGTTGCCACTGAGAACGAAAACGCGGTAATCATTGCCAGCGACGGACTTACCTCCGCACCCAATACGGTCAGCATCGAATGGATAAACGAATTCGATCGCGGACCATCAAACATCTTGATTTTTTCTGGGTTCGGTTTGATGTTGGCAACGGTTGTTTACAATTTTCTGGTTTTCCGAAGCATCAGAAACGCCAGACGTCCGCGTCGAAAGCTACCAAAGGCACCGCAGGGGCCGCGGTCTAGAAGAACTAAAAGAACTTCTTCTCTTCCGCCCCGAGGACGTCGTGCTGCTGGAAGGAACTTCCTAATCGCACCAACCGCGTTAATCCTGGTTTCGCTTGTTGGAGGTTGTACATCCGCTCCACCTGAATCAACGACAGAACCGACCAGCGAAGCCGAAGTTATCGGTCAGCCAGCAGCGTTGGAACTTGGTCAAATTCGACGAATTGTGACCTCGGTTGCAAAAGTCGCGAAGCTCGCCGATGAGGGGAACAGCACCTCACAGCTCTTACCGCGTTTTGCAGGTCCAGCGCTGGCAATGCGTGATGCAGCCTACACGCTAATCAAGAAGTCTAAAAAGGCTCCAAAACTTGAACCGATTTATGCCTCGCCGCTTACTCTCAGTCTTCCGGCAGCAACTAACACTTGGCCACGCTCGCTGATGGTTGCAACCGGCGCGGAAGAGGGCCGGGCACCTCTCATGCTGGTACTGCGACAAGATTCACCTAGAAAGCAGTATCAGGTTTGGTATGTGGCAACCCTGGCCTCCGGTGTAAAACTCCCTGATATGCCCGCAACGGCTGATGGAAGCGTTCCCGTTCTTCCTGACTCTGCCTATCTGGAACTAGCCCCGCAGTTGCTTCCAGAGGCCTATGGTTCGGTTATTGATGGTGGGCCTGCGTCAAACTATTTTGGAAATTTTGAACTTCAAAATGACACTTTCTATTCGAGTATCTCGGAAGAACAGAAGAAGCAAGTGGCAACTCTAACGAAAGCAAAACTTACCTATCAGCACGTTTTGGCGGACCCCCAACCAATTGGTTTGGCTACAGCGGATGGCGGAGCCTTGGTTGCTGTTTACATGCATGACATCACCACGATTAAACCCAAGAGGAGCAACTCTGGAATCACCGTGAACGAACTTCAGCAGGTTGCGCTTGGTGCCAAGGGTTCAATTAAGGGAATCGTTTCCACATATGGCGACATGTTGCTCTTCTACGTGCCGTCAGTTGGGCAGGACTCAAAGATCAGGCTACTCGGGTGGCAAACCGGTCTGCTTAAGGTGAAGTCGCTCTAATGTCTTTGGCTGGCGGAATGGATCTTTCGAAGCTGTTGCCAAACACTGGAACCAATGGCGCCAAAACCATCCCTGTTGAAAGTTTGGTTACCGAAGTTACCGAGCAAAACCTTGGAAGTCTGGTCGAGCTCTCCAAACAGGTTGCAGTGGTCCTGGAAGTTTATCTTGGTTCCGCCGATGAAGCCCTGGAGACCGCTGTTCGAAGTGTCAACGGGAAAGCCCTGCTCGGTCGGGTTAACTCGGAAACCCAAGCACGCGTGGCTCAGGCTTTTGGCGCCAAATCAGCGCCGTCGTTGTTTGCAATCGTCAAGGGCCAACCAGTCCCGATTTACGAAGGCCAATTGGCACCTTCGCAATATGCCTCTCTTCTCGAGCAACTGATTGCTGGCGCGTCTGACCAGGGCGTCAACGGAACAGCGGTAGAAGGAGCAGCGGCGGACGCCATCCCAACGCTGCCGCAACCTCTTCAAGAGGCTCTAGCCCTGGTCGACGAAGGTGAGATTGAGAAGGCTTTGGAGCTACTCATCAAGCTCAAAGCAGAGAGCCCCCAAGATGCCGCAACTTCCGCACTGCTCGCTCAAGTGAACCTGATGAAGCGAACCATGGAGCTCGACCACGAGGTCATTTTGGATTCGCAGCCAACTAACTTTGACGAGGCGCTGGTTTTGGCTGATGTGCTTGCCGCGATCGGTGACTTCGGCGCAGCCTTCGAATTATTGCTTTCACTTTTTGGTCAAGTGGAAACGGAGGAGCGAGCCACTGTTCAGGGACGTCTTCTCGAATACTTCGAAATTGCTGGGCCGAACAACAGCGATGTGAAGTCGGCTCGGGCGCGCTTGGCCGCCCTTATTTACTAGCTTTTGGCCTAAACCAAACAGCACCGAGTGGCGGCACCTGGATAGTGGCCGAAACCGGCTGACCGTGTGAACCAGGGCCATCGGCGTGAATCTCACCGAAGTTACCAACGCCAGAACCGCCGAATTCGGACGCGTCGCTGTTCAGTATTTCCTCCCAAACCCCAGAAGTGGGTAGCCCGAGCTGGAAGTCGTGATGCGGGGTGCCGGCAAAGTTGATGACGCAGGCGAGTGGGTTGCCCTTGCCGTCGAACCGCAAAAAGGTCAGCACCTGCTGAGCCGAGTTTCCGCCGTCCACCCATTGGAAACCAGCCTGCTGGTGGTCTAGTTGCCAGAGCGCTGGAGTCGATCCATAAATCCGGTTCAAGGTTGCAACGTATTGCTGCAGGGAGGCTCGAGCTGGATCTTCCAGGGCAGACCAGTCAAGTCCGGCTTCCTGATTCCATTCGGTTAGCTGTCCGAGTTCGCACCCCATGAATAGCAACTGCTTGCCCGGGTGAGACCACATGAACGCGAGGTAGGCACGAACGTTTGCCAGTTGCTGCCAACGGTCGCCAGGCATCTTAGAAAGCAGTGAACCCTTACCGTGAACAACTTCGTCGTGGCTAATGGGCAGGATGAATTTCTCGTCGTAGGCGTAGAGCATCGAGAATGTTATTTCGCCATGGTGGTGAGAGCGATACATCGGATCTTTTTCAATGTACTTGAGGCTGTCGTTCATCCAGCCCATGTTCCACTTGAACCCATAGCCAAGTCCGCCACCATCGGTTGGTGCCGAAACTCCACCCCAGCTTGTCGACTCTTCGGCAATCATCATGATGCCTGGATTCCTGCGGTAAGCGGTGGCATTGACCTCTTGCATGAATGCAATCGCATCCAGATTCTCTCGACCGCCGTGAACGTTTGGCAGCCAATCGTCACCTTCGCGAGAGTAGTCGAGGTAGAGCATCGAGGCCACTGCATCCACGCGTAAGCCGTCGATGTGGAATTCCTCTAGCCAGTAAAGCGCGTTGGCTACCAAAAAGTTTCGAATCTCAGTTCTGCCGAAATCGAAGATGAAGGTTCCCCAGTCGGGGTGCTCACCACGGCGAGGATCTGCGTGTTCGTAGAGCGGCTCGCCATCGAACCGACCCAGCGCCCATTCGTCCTTAGGGAAGTGGGCTGGAACCCAGTCGAGAATTACACCAATTCCGGCCTGATGTAACTGGTCAATCAAAAACTTCAGGTCGTCTGGGCTGCCGAATCGCGAGGTCGGTGCGTAGTAACCGGTCACCTGGTAACCCCACGACGGCGCGTAGGGGTGTTCCATAATTGGCATGAACTCAACGTGCGTAAATCCCAATTCGGTAACGTAGGGAATCAGTTCTTCGGCCAGAGTCCGATAGGTGAGACCGTTTCTCCATGAACCAACGTGCAGTTCGTAGATACTCATTGGCGAACTGAGGGCGTCACGTTTTGAACGGGCCTTGAGCCAGGTCTGGTCTTTCCACTTGTAGTTGCTTGCTGTAACGACCGAAGCCGTGCTCGGGGGAGTCTCGGCGAACTTTGCCAGTGGGTCAATCTTGGTAATCCAATTGCCGGTTTTAGTCAGGATTTCGAATTTGTATTTTGTGCCAACGGTTAGACCAGGAACGAAGAGTTCCCAAACCCCACTGGAGCCCATCACACGCATCGCGTGAGTAGTGCCCGTCCACCCGTTGAAATCTCCAACAACGCGAACCGCCTGAGCATTTGGAGCCCAAACTGCGAAGGCAACGCCGCCATCCCGAAGGTTTGCCCCGAGCACCTGCCACAACTGCTCATGACGCCCTTCGGCAATCAGGTGCAAATCAAGTTCGCCAATCGTTGGGTCGAATGCATAGGAATCCTCAGAGAGCCATTCGCCGTCGTCGTAGGAGGCATGAATCTGATACTCAGGCTTAACCTTCTGAGCAACAACGCCTTCGAAAATGCCATTGAAGCTATGAGTGAGCTCAAGACGCTGCTCGCCAAGTAACGCCGTAACAGTTTTCGCGAATGGACGCAGGGTCCTGATGACCCAACCGCCGTCTACCGGATGCACGCCAAGAACGCTGTGTGGGTCGAAGTAACGACCATTGCTGACCCTGTCTAGAACTTCCGCATCTAGCGTTGGAGCAACTGGCTCAGCCTTGGCATTCACAATCAGTTTTCACGATCTACGCGAAGAACTAGGACAGGCTGCTCGTTCGGGTCAATCCGAACAAAACTCTTTGCACTGATACTCCGCGACTTACCCGTGAACAGGTCGGTGACTTGGAATGGCTGGTCGTAGTCGAGCCCAAGCTTCCAAAGGTCTAGATAAATTTCACCTTCGTGCACATTCGCTGGGTCGAGGTTTGCAACCACGATGAGGGTGTCGGCCTTGCCAGTGCTCGAATGTTCTGCCGCCAAATGTTTGGTGAAAACGAAGATGGAATCGTGGCTGGTGTTGTGCGTCTCCAGGTTTCTGATCTGACCTACCGAAGGGTGGCTCTTGCGAATCTCGTTGAGTTGAGTAATGTAATCAGCAATCGAAAGACCAGACTTCTCAGCAGCGGCCCAGTCTCTTGGCTTGTATTCGTACTTCTCGGAATCAATGTGTTCATCGGCGCCAGGTCTAGGTGTGCCCTCAACCAATTCGTAACCGGCATACATGCCCCAGCTGCTGCCAGCCAGAGCCGCTAGTGCAGCGCGAATCTTATGACCATTGACGCCACCGGTTTGCAGATACTTAGGCAAGATGTCGGGAGTGGTGACCCAGAAGTTGGGGCGGAAGAACGCCGAGGACGAGTGTGCCACTTCGTTAAAGTACTCGGTTAGTTCGTGCTTGGTGTTTCGCCAAGTGAAGTAGGTATAAGACTGCTGGTATCCAATCTTTCCCAGGGTGTGCATCATCGCCGGGCGAGTGAACGCTTCGGCTAGGAAGATGACATCAGGGAATTCGGCGTTTACTTCGCCGATTAGCCACTCCCAGAAGTTGACCGGTTTGGTGTGGGGGTTGTCCACGCGGAATACTGTGACTCCTCGCGATATCCAGAGTTTCGCAAGTTTCAGAGCCTCTTGGTAGAAGCCCGCAGGATCGTTATCGAAGTTGATCGGATATATGTCCTGATACTTTTTCGGCGGGTTCTCGGCGTAGGCAATGGTTCCATCGGCGCGGGTGGTGAACCACTCAGGGTGAGCTTCAACCCAAGGGTGGTCTGGGGAAGCTTGCAGTGCGAAGTCCATAGCCACTTCGATGCCAAGTTTTTTGGCGGTCTGAACAAACTTCTCGAAGTCTTTGACGGTTCCTAGATCAGGGTGCACGCTTTCATGGCCGCCAGCTTCTGAACCGATTGCCCAAGGCGATCCAGGGTCTTGTTCACCTGAAGTCAGAGTGTTGTTCGGACCTTTGCGGTGAGAGCGCCCGATCGGATGAATTGGCGGCAGGTAGAGAACTTCAAACCCCATTTTGGCAACGGCCGGCAAACGCAGAGCGGCGGTCTTGAAGGTCCCTGAAGTCCACTCGCCGGTTTTGGCGTTAAACAATGCACCTTCACTGCGTGGGAAGAACTCGTACCAAGCGCCCGAACCAGCGAGGGTGCGCTCACACTTGATTTCAAATTTCTCGCTGAGTGTTTCGAGGCTACGAATCGGTTCTAACCTCAGGGCCGAAAGTAGTTCTTCTCTACTGGCCTCGCGAAAGCGTTCGCTGTAAGAAAGTTTGGACTCGCTGAGGGTTTCGGCAATGCGAACCAAGAGTTTTGCCGATGCAGAACTTCTGCTCTTTTCGGAAGCTGCGGATGTGAGCAGGCGAACGCCTTCCAACATCATCAGATCTTGATCGATTTCGGCGTCGAGCTTTACCTCGGTGTTGTGGTGCCAAGTTGCAAAGTCATCGCTGTAGGCGAGAATCTGGAAACTCCAACTGCCTTGCTGGTCTAGTTTTGCCTTGGCATGCCAGGTATCTGAGCCAGGCGCGCCTTCGTGCATGGGGATAACCGACTCGGTGCCGGCAGGGGAGGTTAGAACTACCTGCGCTCCAAGGGCGTCGTGGCCTTCGCGAAAGATTACCGAAGAGAAAGGAATCATTTCTCCCACAAAACCCTTGGCGGGCCAGCGACCAGAGTCGACAACTGGGCTTACGTTGGTAATCGGAATTCTTCCGATTGGAAACGCGTGGCGAAACGAAATGGTCTTCACACTACAAACTTAGCGAGTGTTAGAGCGGCACTGCCCTGAAAAGTTTCACCGAACATTCCGAAAGGGCAACATTCTGGCCTGCCGCTGCGGTTGCCCCCGCCCGCGCTGGAACCTCGAAGGTACTATCCCAAAGCTCCTCGAACCGAGCGGCGTAATCCCAAACGGGTAAGCGAACGTCGGTGTCTTCAGCGGAACCGTTAATCACCAACAGAGTCAGGTTTCGCTGGCCATCACTGCCCAAGTGTTCACTCAGACGCTGGATGACTCTGGTTTCAGGTGAATTCCAATCCTCGTCGTCCATGATTTCTCCAGACTTGGAATACCAACGGATTAGTGAATTGCCAACCTCCGCCTTTTCAAAGTTTCCAAAATTTTCAGGACGAAGCGAAGCGTTAGTCGCTCGCAACTTGGTGAGTGCCGAGAAAGTCTCTTCCGTGTTGCGCTCAAACTCGGTTAGTTCCCAATTCACCCAACTGAGGACGTTGTCCTGGCAGTATGCGTTGTTGTTTCCCTGTTGGGTTTTCGCTCGCTCATCCCCAGCGGTTACC
>JBIKJD010000051.1:0-6934 GCA_044361205.1 Rhodoluna sp. | reverse complement strand
GACCAGGGAGATTTCGAAGGGTTGACCAAACTTATGAATTTGCAGCAAGAACTGAACCAAAAAAGAGAAGAATTAGAAGGCGAGTGGCTCGAAACATCCGAATCCATCGGCTAGTTTCTGGCAAACTATAGGAGCAACCCTTTTGGGGTCGCGGTCCGCTCTAGTGTAATGGCAGCACGGCGCTCTTTGGAGGCGTTCGGTATAGGTTCGAATCCTATGGGCGGAGCGTAAGGAGAGTGCATGAGCAACCAGAAGTTCGCGGTCATTATTTTGGCTGCCGGTGCTGGCACTCGCATGCGCTCCAAAACCCCAAAGATCATGCACGATTTAGCTGGTTTGCCGCTACTGGGCCACGCGCTATCAACGGCAACCGCACTCGGCGCAGATCACGTTATTCCAGTGGTTCGTCACGAACGCGAGTTGATTGCCGGTTACATTTCAACGTTTTATCCAACCGCTACTATTTCGGACCAGGACGAAATTCCTGGCACCGGCCGCGCGGTTGAATGTGCCTTGGAAAAACTTCCTGAAGATTTTTCGGGAACCGTCGTCGTTACCAGTGCAGATGTCCCGCTTCTCGATGTTGCCACCATTCAACTAATGGTGGAAAGTCATATCGCAGGAGGCTATTCGGCAACCGTCCTTTCCGCCGAGCTCGCAGACCCAACCGGTTACGGCCGAATCGTTCGTAACCAAGCTGGCGAGTTTGAGGCAATCGTTGAACACCGCGACGCCTCGGACGACCATCATTCGATTTCGGAAGTGAACGCTGGAGTTTACGTCTTCGATGCACGTTCACTGCGCGAGAAGTTGGCATCAATTGGCATGGACAACGCGCAGCGCGAAAAGTATCTGACCGACATCGTGGTGGCCGAGCGACTTGCCGGCAACAAAGTGCAAGCGCTAACCGTGAACGACAACTGGCTCATCGCCGGAGTCAACGATCGAGTTCAGCTCGGAGAAGTCGCTGCCGAACTCAACCGTCGCCTCTGCGCGGCATGGCAGCGAGCCGGCGTGACCATCGTGGATCCAACTAGCACCTGGCTTGACGTCACCGTTTCACTTGCAGAAGACGTAACCCTCCTGCCTGGCACAATACTCAAGGGATTCACCGCAATTGGGGCCGGTTCAACCATTGGCCCAGAAGTTCAAATGACCGACAGTCAGGTTGGCGAAAACGCCACCGTGGTGAAGGCTCATGTAACTGGTTCAAAAATCGGCGACGGGGCCAGTGTTGGACCATTCGCTTATCTGCGACCCGGAACTGAATTGGGTAACGATGGCAAAATTGGGACCTTTGTTGAAACCAAGAACGCCAAGATTGGTGCCGGTACCAAAGTTCCTCACCTCAGCTATGTGGGCGACGCCGAGATTGGTGTGGAATCCAACATCGGTGCTGGCACCATTTTTGCCAACTACGACGGTGTGTCCAAGCACAAAACCGTGATCGGTTCACATGTTCGATCGGGATCGAATAACACCTTCGTCGCGCCAATTATCATTGGTGATGGAGCCTATACCGCTGCTGGAACCACAGTGCGGAAAGATGTCGCTCCGGGAGATCTGGGAATGAACGTTACACCACAGCGAAATCTCGCCGAATGGGTTCTGTCTCACCGCCCTGGAACCAAATCAGCCGACGCTGCAACCAAAGCCAAAAACTAAAGAGATCCGGAGCCCAAGTTGAGCAAGATAACAATCAAAGGTCAGAAAAGACTTGCACTTGTAAGTGGCCGTGCTCATCCCCAACTGGCTGCCGATGTCGCCAAGATTCTAGGCACCGACCTGGTTCCCACCACCGCCTACGACTTTGCCAACGGCGAAACCTTTGTCCGCTTTGAAGAGTCAGTTCGTGGAGTTGACGCATTCGTTATTCAGTCTCACCCATTCCCCATCAACCAGTGGATGATGGAGCAGCTGCTAATGATCGATGCTTTGAAACGAGCGAGCGCCAAGCGCATCACCGTCGTCGCTCCGTTCTTCCCATACGGCCGCCAAGACAAAAAGCACAAGGGACGCGAACCAATCTCGGCTCGACTGATGGCAGATCTTTTTGCCGCCGCTGGCGCCGACCGAATCATGTCGGTTGACCTCCACGCACCGCAGATTCAAGGTTTCTTCGACGGTCCCGTCGACCACCTTTGGGCGCTTCCAACCCTCGCCGATTTCGTTGCGGAGAAGTGGGGTCGCGAAGACTTGACCGTGGTTTCTCCAGACTCAGGCCGCGTTCGCGTTGCTGACATTTGGGCAGACCGCTTGGGTGCACCGCTGGCCATCATTCACAAGCGCCGCGACCCAGATGTTCCGAACCAAGTTTCCGCTCACGAGCTCGTTGGCGATGTTGAGGGTCGCACCTGTCTTCTTGTTGACGACATGATTGACACCGCTGGCACCATCGTGGCTGCCGCCGCAGCACTAAAGAAGAACGGAGCAGCCCGAGTAATCGTGGCCGCAACCCACGCGGTGTTCTCCGACCCTGCCGTAGAGCGCCTGTCAGGTGACTCGGTTGACGCCGTCGTAGTAATGGACACTCTTCCGATTCCAGAAGAAAAGCGCTTCGAAAAACTCACCGTGCTTTCTGTAGCTCCGCTAATCGCTCGTGCCATCAGCGCTGTCTTCGATGATGACTCGGTTAGCTCGATGTTCCCAGGCCACGCCTAAAGTTCTTCGGTTGTGGCGGGAAGTGCCGCCCCTGTAAACTAACTAAAGACAACGGCGAGGAATTCGAAAGAATTCGTTATCGACGGGGCCGAGCCGACAGGTTCAGTTCTCGCGTGCAAACGCTCGAGTTGACACTAAACCAAGGGCTCCCAGCCCCAAATCAAAGGACAGAAAATGTCGAATGACGTTGCAAAACTAATTGCAGAAACTCGTACCACTTTTGGTAAGGGTTCAGCACGCAAGGCCCGCGCAGCCGGCCGCACCCCAGCAGTTATCTACGGTCACGGAACCGATCCACGCCATATCACCCTGCCTGCTCACGACGTTGCTCTAGTGCTTCGTCACAAGAACGCGCTAATCGAGCTAACCATTGATGGTAAGGAAGAGACCGTTCTTGTAAAGAGCGCAACCAAGGACGTTGTGACCATGGTCATCGAGCACATCGACCTAGTTACAATCCTGAAGGGCGAGAAGGTACACGTTGAAGTTCCTGTTCACGTTGTTGGTGAATCGCTTTCGGGTACCACCATCGATCTCGAACACAAGACCGTCAAGCTTCTTGCTGAGGCCACCAACATTCCTGAGTACGTTGAGGTTATCTTCAACAAGGAAGGCGCTGGCCACCACGTTCTAGCCAAGGACGTCAAGCTTCCAGCCGGTGTCTCCCTAGACCTACCTGAAGACGAGCTAATCGCTTCTGTTGTTGAAACCGCAGCTGGTCACGCTGAGGAACTTGCTGCAGCACCTGCCGAGGCAGCAGCCGAATAACAATGTTTCTAGTAGTCGGCCTCGGTAACCCCGGGGCCGACTACGCCTTTAACCGCCATAACGTTGGCCAGATGGTCATAGACGTTTTGGCTAAACGCTTGGGCGCAAGCTTCTCGAAGCACAAGAGTAATGCCATGGTTTCAGAAACTAGGCTCGGCATTGGCTTGGACAAACTTATTCTTGCCAAACCGCTTAGCTACATGAACACCTCGGGCGGCCCAGTTGCTAATCTGGCCAAGTTCTACGACATCGCACCTGAAAACATCATCGTTATCCACGACGAACTAGACATTCCTGCCGAAACCATTCGCATCAAGTTCGGCGGCGGTCACGCTGGTCACAATGGTCTTCGCGACATCATCTCCAGCCTTGGCACCAACGAATACCTTCGGATCCGAGTAGGCATCGGCCGTCCTCCGGGCTCAATGGAAACAGCCGACTACGTTCTGAAAAACTTCTCTTCGACCGAGAAGAAAGAACTACCAACCACACTCGAATTGGCCGCAGACGCCGTCGAAGCGATCATCCGCGACGGACTCACCGAAGCACAGCAGCGCTTTCACTCTTAGACTTGAGGGGTGAACAACCCGACGACCCAGGCATTAGTGCGCCTGGTCGCACTCTTTGAAGACGGGTATCCAACCGCGAAGTTGGAATCAAACATAACCAAAGACCACCTGAGAGTCATTTCTCCGCAGGGCGCCAACCCGTTTGTTCTGAACCTAATAGCCAGCGCACGCAAGGCCAAGAAGCTTTCCCCGGTCCAACTTGTCGTGACCGCAACGGGTCGAGAAGCTGAAGAACTCTCCGAAGCCTTGGCCGAACTTGACCCGACCGCCGAGATTCTGGAGTTCCCTAGCTGGGAGACTCTTCCGCACGAAAGGCTAAGTCCGAGCCCTGAAACCGTTGGCAAGCGAGTGCGAGTTCTGCAGAGGTTAACCCGATTGCAGCAGAATCCGCCAACGAACAACGTTTATGTGCTGGCCTCGATTCGAGCGGCGCTTCAGCCCGTCGTTGCTGGGCTTGGAGAACACCACGCTCTCGAACTTGAAACCGGCAAAGACTATCTACTTCCGGAACTCAGCCTGAAACTCGTTGAGTTGGCCTACGAGCGAGTCGACATGGTTACTCGTCGTGGCGAGTTTGCTGCTCGCGGCGGCATTTTGGACATCTTCCCGACCACCGCCGAACACGCGGTTCGTCTCGAATTCTTCGGCGACGAACTTGAGGAAATTCGCCCGTTTTCAGTTTCTGATCAGCGCTCCTTGCCTGGGGCGGCTGTGCCGACGGTTGAGGTTTATCCAGCGCGTGAAGTGATCATCACACCTTCGGTTGCTGCCAAGGCTCGAGAAATGGAACACGAGTTTCCCAACCTAACAGCCATGCTTTCCAAGATTGCCGAGGGTATTCCGGTCGAGGGTATGGAGTCGCTCGCGCCCGTTTTGGTCGACTCGATGGTTCCATTCAGTAACTATCTTCCAGAGGCGGCCACGGTCATAATCCTTGGCCCTGAGAAGGCGGCAGCTCGAGCTGCTTCACTGGTTGAAACCAACGACGAATTTCTTCACGCCGCTTGGGATGCCGCGGCCGAAGGAGCCAAAGCGCCAATCGATTTGAGTGCTGGCGGGTTCCTTCCCATAAAGGATTTCTTGGATGGCCTGAACAAGCATCAGCAGATTGAGATTAGCCAACTGCCATCCGGCGAGGACGAAATCAACCTAGCCCTTCTCGATTCTCCAAACTTCGGAATCATCGAAACCAAAGTGGATCAGTGGTTGGAAGATCAGTTGAAGGCGGAGCAAACAATCTTCATCGTTGTGCCGGGTCACGGAACCGCTGAGCGCTTGGTTGAAAAACTCAACTCGCAAAGCATTCCATCCAAACTATTTGAGGATTCAACCGAAGCTGACAGCGGTTTCGTTTTGGTCGGGCAGGCTAGCTTCCGAAAAGGTTTCGCAGCGCCCGAAAGTAAGTTGATTCTGCTCACCGAAGCCGACTACTACGGCAAGAACTCAACCTATGTGAGCCCGAAAGCTCGAAAGTTGGCGGCACGTCGTGGTGCTGCGGTTGACCCACTTACGTTGAAACGCGGCGACTACGTGGTCCACGAAATTCATGGAATTGGCCGCTTCCTGGAATTGGTTTCACGAAAGAGCGGGGTTGGTGGAAACCAGCACGAGCGGGAGTATTTATTGGTCGAATACGCGCCGTCGAAGCGCGGTCAATCGAATGACACTATTTATGTGCCAACCGACCACCTCGACCTCCTTACCCGTTACGTCGGGGGAGAAGCTCCGGTGCTCTCGCGCATGGGTGGTTCCGATTGGGCCAATCAAAAGGGTCGTGCTCGCAAGGCCGTTCGAAAGATCGCCATCGACCTGGTGAAACTCTATTCAGCACGAATGAGCGCCAAAGGCTATGCATTTGGCCCAGATACCGCTTGGCAGCGTGAGATGGAAGAGGCCTTCCCATACGTTGAAACTCAGGATCAGTTGAACACCATCGACGAGGTCAAACGCGACATGGAGCGCACGGTTCCAATGGATCGACTCCTCGCCGGAGACGTTGGTTACGGGAAAACCGAGGTGGCCATCAGGGCTGCCTTCAAAGCCATCCAAGACGGCAAGCAGGTTGCCATGTTGGTTCCAACAACTCTGCTGGTCCGCCAGCACACCGACACCATCGAAGGCCGCTTCGAAGGTTTCCCGATGACCGTTCGCAGCCTGTCCCGTTTCCAAACCGACAAAGAGGTTAGGGAAACCATTCAGGGGCTAGCAGATGGAACCGTAGACATGGTGGTTGGAACCCATCGACTGCTTTCAGGAAACGTGAAGTTCCGCAATCTCGGTTTGATCATCGTCGATGAAGAGCAGCGCTTCGGAGTTGAGCATAAAGAGAAACTCAAGGAACTAAAAGCCGACGTCGACGTCCTTTCCATGTCGGCCACCCCGATTCCCAGAACTTTGGAAATGGCAGTAACCGGCATTCGAGAAATGTCGACCCTCGCCACCCCACCCGAAGACCGTCACCCGATCCTGACATTTGTAGGCGCCTACTCGGAAAAGCAGGTAGCGGCTGCGATCCATCGTGAGTTGCTTCGGGAAGGGCAGGTATTTTTCGTTCACAACCGCGTCGAAAGCATCGACCTGGTTGCCAAGCGCATTCGTGAGCTGGTTCCAGAGGCACGAATCGCTGTGGCTCACGGCCAAATGGGAGAGAACGCCCTCGAGCAGGTCGTCGTTGATTTCTGGGAACGCAAGTTCGACGTCCTAGTTTCCACTACCATCATCGAAACCGGCATTGACATCCCAAATGCCAACACCCTGATAGTTGACCGAGCCGAGAACTTTGGCCTAAGCCAACTGCACCAAATCCGCGGTCGAGTTGGCCGAAGCCGAGAGCGCGCCTACGCCTACTTTTTCTTCGACCCGAGCAAGCCTCTCAGTGAAACCGCTCACGACCGACTTGCCACCATCGCCACCAATAATGAACTTGGTTCGGGTAT
>JBIKJD010000050.1:0-6944 GCA_044361205.1 Rhodoluna sp. | reverse complement strand
ATCGGTTTCTCTATCTAACAATGCTTGCTGCCCACGACCTTGAGATTCGAATTGGCGCCAGACTGCTTATGTCTGGCGTTAATTTTCGCGTGGACAAAGGTGACAAGGTTGGTTTGGTTGGTCGTAACGGAGCCGGAAAAACAACGCTGACAAAAATTCTGGCAGGGGAGAACCCAGCCTCAGGCGGAACGATTGAGCGTCACGGTGAAATTGGCTACCTTCCTCAAGATCCACGATCGGGAGACCCTGAGGAACTAGCTCAGTTTCGTATCTTGAACGCTAGAGGCCTTGGTGATCTGATGCAGAAGATGGCAAAAGCTACCGAGGATATGGGCTCGATAGATCAGGCAACGTATGACTTGGGCATGCAAAACTATGCGAAATACGAAGAAAAATTTCAAGCTGCCGGAGGCTATGCGGCAGAGGCCGAGGCCGCTGCTATTGCCAGCAACCTTGGTATCAAGGAATCAATCCTCAGTCAGCCGCTAAAGACCCTCTCCGGAGGTCAACGACGTCGTATCGAACTCGCTCGGATTCTGTTTTCCAATGCTCAAACCATGATTCTCGATGAACCGACAAATCACCTAGACGCTGACTCGGTGATTTGGCTAAGAGATTTTCTGAAGGGCTACAGCGGAGGGCTGATTGTGATTAGCCACGATGTTGATCTAATCGGTGACACAGTGAACCGCGTGTTCTATCTCGACGCAATGAGGACTGTCATCGATGTTTACAACATGACGTGGTCGAATTATCTGAAGCAACGAGAGAGCGACCAGGAGCGTCGCAAGCGAGAGCGCGCTAATGCGGAAAAGAAGGCTACTACCCTTCAACTTCAAGCAGCCCGATTCGGTGCCAAAAACTCCAAAGCTACAGCAGCCAAGCAGATGGTCAGGCGCGCAGAGCGCTTGATTGATGGATTGGAAGAAGTGAGAGATGCTGACCGCGTAGCCAACATTCGCTTCCCAGAGCCTGCACCTTGCGGCAAGACACCCCTCTTTGCCGAGAACCTTAGTAAATCCTACGGTTCACTCGAAATCTTCACGGCCGTGGACTTAGCCATTGACAAGGGTTCAAAAGTAGTCGTACTTGGGCTAAACGGAGCAGGAAAAACGACCCTGCTCCGCATCTTGGCCGGCGTTGATGCGTCGGATACCGGGAAAGTAATCCCGGGTCACGGCCTCAAAGTGGGCTACTACGCTCAGGAGCATGAAACTCTGGATGTCACCAAAACCGTTCTTGAGAACATGCAGAGGGCAGCTCCGCAACTAAACGATACAGACTCACGTAAAGTTCTAGGTTCTTTCTTGTTTACTGGTGATGACGTGAATAAGAAGGCCGGAGTTCTCTCCGGTGGAGAAAAGACTCGTCTAGCGCTTGCCACATTGGTAGTTTCTTCAGCTAACGTTTTACTTCTAGACGAACCCACCAACAACCTAGACCCAGCCAGCCGCGAGGAGATTCTTGGAGCCTTGAACTCTTTCTCCGGAGCTGTTGTCTTGGTCTCTCACGACGAGGGCGCGGTTCGAGCACTAAATGCCGACCGAGTACTCATACTTCCAGATGGTGTTGAAGATCACTGGAATGAGAGTTACGCAGAGCTTATTTCGCTCTCGTAATCTCATCCTCGGCGTCTTGATCTATTTCACTGCGTGACTTTCGGCGCCTAACTTTCAAGGTTCCGCTTGCCAACTGGGCATCTCGTCTTACTCGCCAAACCAGAGCCCAAATCGCCATGATTGCGAAAATAATCCACTGAGCGGCGTAGCTCAAATTGTTTCCTTCGTTTATTGAAGGTGACGGCATCGACTTGAGCGTAACGGAAGCCTCAGGAATCTCTCTTACGAGACGCAGGTAGCCGTTGGCGACAGTTCTGTCGAGGTTCGTAAGTTCGGTTGCTAGGTCGGTGTTTATGGACGCGATTTGGCCCGTAGGGGCCGAGCGATCAAGTTTCGGCTCGCTTGGCACAATACGCCCAATGATTGTTGTTTGGCTGCTCGAAGGCCGAGGATTCTGATCTGGAAGGTCCTGTTTTGAACCAGTTGGAAGCCAACCCCTGCTCACAAAAATGACGATTCCGTTATCAGTTCTAAATGGAACGAGTTGCTCGAAACCAGGTTGTCCATTGTTTGGACGATTGCGCACTAAAAGCAACTCTGAACTCAGGTAAGTGCCAGTGACGCGAACCGATTGCCAGGTGTCTTCAGGCAGCTTGAAGCTATTTGAAATCAGTGATTCCTCTAATGAAATTGGTTCACGTTGGTAATTCGTTTGAATTAGGCCAATTGAGGCTAGTTTCAAATCTCGACGATCTAATTGCCAACCGGCCAAGAGAACGCAAGCAACAGTAAACACCGTTACCAAAGCAATCCAGTTAAACCATTTCCTCAAATTTGGTTCTCCGTTCTCAGGTAAAAACCCCGAAGAGTCAAATACGAAACGAAGTAATCCAGATGATCTTGGCAGCTACCCCAAGTCTTCAGTTTGCCGTCACGGTGAATTTTTGGGTTACTCCAAATCACCAACTTAACTGTGGCGTTGTTACAACCTACTCTGGAACATTTGTTCACTTTAAGTCCTTGATGTGGGCGGCGACATCAATCGATAAAGGCTCAACCTTTGCTGCAGTGTGCGTTTGCCTAGTCTGGCCGCCAATGTTATTGCCGAGAACAACCGCAAAATAGGGAAGAAATACAGCGCCGAGGCCAAAGATAATTTGCCAAATACCGGTTGTGAATACAACCAAAACAACGCAGGCGAATCGAATAATCATCGAAACCGTATAGGTGATGAACCGACGTCGACGCTCGACTTCCGGAGCTTCCTCGATGCTGGTGACGGTCTGATTTTTCGGCATTACTTCCTTCGATTCAAGGCTACCGCAACCCTGCACTGTTGAATCATGGCGGTAAACTCATCAACAAGAAACGACAGAAAGAGATTCCCTCATGTCCGAGTCACGCACAGTATTAGTAACCGGTGGAAACCGAGGAATCGGGTTCGCTATCGCTGAAGAGTTCATCGCTGCCGGTCATCGCGTCGCAGTGACTGTCCGTTCCGGTGAAGGTCCGAAGGGTTGCTTGAGCGTAAGGGCCGATGTGACCGATTCTGCAAGTCTCGACGTTGCAATTGCAGAGGTAGAAGCACAGCTTGGGCCTATCGAAGTGCTGGTCGCCAATGCGGGAATAACTCGAGACATGTTGCTCATGCGAATGACCGATGAAGATTTTGAGGACGTGGTCAACACCAACCTGACCGGTGTCTTCCGAGTTGTCAAGCGCGCTACCAAGGGAATGATCAAAGCCAGGTTCGGCAGGGTGATCTTGATTGGGAGTGTTGTCGGATTACTGGGCAGCGCTGGTCAGATTAACTACTCCTCGACGAAATCAGCTTTAGTTGGCATGGCTCGTTCTATCACCCGCGAACTAGGGGCACGAGGCATAACAGCAAACGTTGTCGCTCCAGGATTTATCGACACAGACATGACGGCCGAACTTCCAGAGGAGCAGCAGGCTGATTACAAAAAGCGGATTCCCGCCGGCCGTTTTGCTTCTCCTCAAGAAGTAGCGAAAACAGTCACGTGGCTAGCAGGAGATGACGCAGGCTACATCAGCGGCGCAGTTATTCCGGTCGACGGCGGTTTAGGCATGGGTCACTAATCGACAATTTCGGTCCCACTCGTGCCAAAATATCAACATCACTAAAGAACGGAAAATAATGTCCATACTTGCTGGCAAAAAGATTCTGATTACCGGAGTTTTGACTGAAGCATCCATTGCCTTCACAGTCGCAAAGCTCGCGCAAGAACAGGGAGCAGAGATTGTCTTGTCATCATTCGGTCGCATGCTTCCGATCACCACTAAAATCGCCGAGAGACTTCCAAAGCCAGCACCGGTAATCGAGTTGGATGCAACGAACGCCGATGATTTGGCTGCACTTTCGTCAAGAGTTAAAGAGCACCTACCAGGTCTTGACGGCATAGTTCACGCAATTGCGTTTGCACCTCAGAGTGCACTGGGTGGAAACTTCCTAGAAACTGAGTGGGAAGATGTATCGACGGCAGTTCAAGTTTCCGCTTATTCACTAAAGTCCATCACAATGGCAGCAAAGCCGCTGCTGGGGCGAGGATCTTCCGTTGTCGGCTTGACCTTTGATGCCACAGTTTCTTGGCCGGTCTACGACTGGATGGGCGTAGCCAAGGCAGCTTTTGAATCGGTAAGCCGTTATCTTGCTCGTTACCTCGGGAAAGACGGAATTCGCGTCAATTTGATCTCAGCCGGCCCCCTTAGAACTACTGCTGCAAAAGGTATTCCTGGCTTCGCGACAATGGAAGAACTTTGGACTGATCGTGCTCCACTCGGCTGGGACTTGACCGACACTGAAGCTGCAGCAAGAGGAATCATCGCCTTGCTTTCTGATTGGTTCCCAGCGACAACCGGTGAACTAATTCATGTGGACGGTGGACTTCACTCCACTGGAGCCTAGTCTCATCACTAAGAATTTCTGGGTTTTGCTTGGTCGTTAGTGCTTTAACTTGAGGTGGGGGATTACCAAACTCAAGTCGGGCAAGTTTATGCAGACATCGGCTCGGTCCTGGACTGCTGGCTTCGCGTTGTATGCAAAGGAAAGACCCGCGGCTTCAAACATATCCAGATCGTTCGCACCGTCACCGATTGCAGCGACCCACATTGGGTCTTCGCCGAAGTCTTTCGCCCACTCAAGAAGGGCATCGGCTTTTGCAGCCCTATCAATAATTTTGCCAACAAGATTCCCGGTTAGTTTGCCTGCGCTTACTTCAAGAGTGTTAGCCCTGGAATAGTCGAGATTCAGCTGCTTCGCCAGAGGCTCAAGAATTTGAGTAAAACCGCCAGACACCGCCCCAACGCGACCACCTGCTGCATGAACGGCTGAAATGAGATCCCTTGCTCCAACACTTAGGCGAACGGCCTCCAGCGCACTCTGAAAGACGGTCTCGGGTAATCCTTCCAGAGTTGCGACTCGGGTTCGCAAGGATTGCTCAAAATCGAGGTCGCCGTTCATAGCTGCTTCGGTGATCTGAGCAACTTCTGCTCGGGACCCCGCATAGTCAGCAAGTAATTCGATAACTTCATCTTGAATGAGAGTTGAATCAACATCCATCACAACTAATCGGTAACTCAAGGTGTAACTAACGTTCCCTTCGCAACAACGGTGATTCCACTCTCGGTCACGGTGAAGCCTCGATCAATGTCGCGCTGTCGATCAACTCCAACAGCAGCGCCATCAGCCACGACGACAGATTTATCTAGAATTGCTCGTCTCACGGTCGCATTACGGCCAATAACGACTCCGTCTAAGAGCACCGAATCGGTGATCAATGCGTTGCTATTTATCTTTACCCAAGGAGACAGGACCGAACGCTCAACAATGCCACCGGAAACAACAGTTCCCAAGGAAACAATCGAATCTGTAGTTCGCCCCTGGTTCCCCTCGCCGTCGTGCACAAATTTTGCGGGAGGCAAATTTATCTGTTGCGTGAAAATCGGCCAGTCATTGTTGTAGAGGTTGAAGATTGGCATAACCGAAATTAGATCCATGTGCGCGTCGAAGTATGAATCAATTGTTCCGACATCACGCCAATAACTCTTGTCACGTGCGGTCGCCCCTGGTATTTCGTTGAACGTAAAGTCGTAGACTCCTGCTTCGTTGAGGCCGACCATATAGGGAATTATGTCGCCACCCATGTCGTGGGAAGACTCTTCAAGTGTCCCGTCATGCTCAATCGCATCGATAAGGGCTTGGGCCGAAAAAACGTAGTTTCCCATCGAAGCTAAAACTTCGTTGGGGGAGTCGGGTAACCCCTTAGGTGAATCAGGCTTCTCGCGAAATGCTGCGATCTTGGTTGAATCCGCTTCATCGACTTCAATTACGCCGAACTGATTTGCCAACGCCATCGGCTGACGAATTGCAGCAACCGTTACGCCTCGACCGGACGCAATGTGCTCTTCAATCATCTGATCGAAATCCATGCGATAAACGTGATCTGCGCCGACTACGAGGACATAGTCAGGTGTTTCATCGGAGAGCAGATTCATGCTCTGCAAGATCGCGTCAGCTGAGCCAGAGAACCAACGCTTACCAAGTCTTTGCTGAGCGGGGACAGATGCAACGTACGAACCAAGAAGTGGAGACATTCGCCACGTTTGGGAAATATGTCTGTCTAACGAATGAGATTTGTATTGAGTTAGCACTACGATTCGACGCACGCCTGAATTGATTAGGTTTGAGAGCGCGAAATCGATAAGGCGGTAGCTTCCACCAAAAGGCACAGCAGGCTTGGCACGATCTTCGGTGAGCGGCATGAGGCGCTTGCCTTCTCCGCCGGCAAGGACCATACCAAAGATTCTTCGTGTTGCCATATTTTGGATAGTACTGCCAAATTGGGAAAGTTGGTTAACATTGCGTCATGAGGATAGATCTAATCACCAAGGAATACCCGCCAAAGATTTACGGCGGAGCCGGCGTGCATGTGAGTGAACTAGTCAAAGTTCTCAGAAAACATGTGGAAGTCCAGGTTCGATGCTTTGGTGAGGATCGTGATGAAAAAGATACAACTTCGTACGTTCATCCGAATAATTTCGAGGGATCCAATCCGGCCCTGCAAACGATGGCCACAGACCTAGCAATGGTGAACGACATAATTGGTGCAGATCTGGTTCACAGTCACACTTGGTACTCCAATTTTGCGGGGCAAATCGCTTCGCCACTTTACAGAATCCCTCATCTAATAACTGCTCACAGTCTCGAACCGCTGAGGCCCTGGAAAGCTGAACAGCTCGCTGGTGGCTACGCCCTATCGAGTTGGATTGAACGAACGGCCTATGAGTCTGCAAGCGGAATTATTGCAGTCAGTGCTGGCATGCGAGCCGATATTCTTCGCGCCTATCCGAATGTTGATCCGGATA
>JBIKJD010000006.1:0-23678 GCA_044361205.1 Rhodoluna sp. | reverse complement strand
TCTCGAACCAGACCACTCCTAAGCCAGTTGTTTTGGCTGATGGTAAGGCGTTCTGGGAGTTCACCCCTACCCCACGTATTTCTTCCTACATCACCGCACTGATTGCTGGTCCTTATGTGGGGGAAGTCTCGTCGTTGGTTTCTTCGAACGGCAAGACGATTCCGCTTGGTTTCTGGTGCCGTTCATCTTTGAAGCAGTACCTAGACCACGACTACCTATTCGACATCACTCGTGCTGGCTTCGAGTTCTTTGAGAAGACCTTCAGCACTCCTTACCCATTCGAGAAGTATGACCAGATCATGGCTCCAGACTTCAATGCTGGCGCTATGGAGAATGCTGGTGCGGTTACCTTCAACGAGATCTACGTGTTCCGCGGTGCCTCATCTGAGGCCATCCAGGAGCGTCGTGTGGTTACCGTGCTACACGAGCTTGCTCACATGTGGTTCGGAGACCTAGTAACCATGCGCTGGTGGAACGACCTATGGCTGAACGAGTCGTTCGCTGAATATACATCGACCTTGGCAACTGCCGAGGCTACCGAGTGGACCGAAGCTTGGACGACTTTCGCTTCTGGCGAGAAGGCTTGGGCATACCGTGCCGACCAGTTGCCCTCTACCCACCCGATCGTTGCTGAAATCAACGACCTAGAAGACGTAATGATCAACTTCGACGGCATTACCTACGCCAAGGGAGCTTCGGTTCTGAAGCAGCTAGCCGCTTGGGTTGGTCGTGAGCCGTTTGCTGCTGGTGTGGCCCAGTACTTCAAGAAGCACGCCTATGGCAACACCGTCTTGGCTGACCTGCTAACCGAGTTGGAGAAGGCCTCTGGCCGCGACCTTTCGGCTTGGTCAAAGCAGTGGCTGGAAACTGCCGGAGTCAACAAGCTAGAGCTTGACCTAGAGACCGATGATTCTGGAGTCATCACTAAGTTCAACGTTCTGCAGTCGGCAATTGCTGATCACCCAACCATTCGCGACCACCGCATGGCAATCGGGTTCTACAACCTGGTTGACGGCAAGTTGGTTCGTTCGATGCGTGAAGAGCTAGATGTCTCGGGAGTGTCAACCTCGGTTCCTAGCTTTGTTGGCAAGGCTCGCCCCGACCTAATCCTTCTCAACGACGACGACTTGGCTTACGCGAAGATTCGCCTAGACGCAGACTCTTGGAAGTTCGCACTTGCCAACCTAGACAAGTTCGAAGACTCTTTGGCTCGCACCATGGTTTGGATGGCTGCTTGGGATGCAACTCGCGACGGTGAAACCGCTCCAAGCGAATTCATCAAGCTAGTTCTTGGCAACATTCAGGCAGAAACGCAAGGTTCTGCACTTCAGACCCTGCTTCGCCAGTTGGTTACCGTGGCAAACCTATACGTTGCTCCAGAGACTCGCGATGCAACCGTCACCGCGGTTGGCAAGCGTCTCTGGGAGCTCGCTCAGGCAGCAAAGCCTGGCTCGGATGCGCAGTTGATGTTTGTCCGCTTCATGGCTAAGTTCGCGAACACTGCCGAACTTGGCGACGTCCTAGATGGTCTACTGGGAGGCTCAATCAAGCTAGATGGCTTGACCATCGACCAAGACCGTCGTTGGGAACTTCTGATCGGGCTTGCAGCACTAGGGCGCGTTGACATGTCGGTAATCGAAGCAGAGCTTGCCAAGGACAACACCGCCAACGGTCAGAAGGCTGCCTTCCACGCTGAAGCGATTATTCCTACTGCAGCGGCAAAGGCTGGTGTTTGGAAGAAACTGACCGAGGACACCGAACTTTCCAACACCCTAGTTGGCGAAGGAAGCTTGGCGTTCACTGAAGTTTGGGATACCGCACTTCTGGAAAGCTACGTCGACAAGTATTTCGAGATGGTTCTTCCGGTCTGGGAATCGCGCACCTTCAAGATTGCCGAGTACCTAATCGAACTGCTCTACCCAACCCCGTTGGCATCGGACGCACTAGTTGCCAAGACCAAGAGCTTCATTGAGCGCCCAGAGATTGCGGCAATTCCAGCACTCAAGCGCATCATTGTTGAGAACCTAGCTAACGTTGAGCGTGCTCTAAAGGCTCAGAAGGCCGACCGCTAGGAAACTCATGAACGCCGCCTGGTTTACTGAATTCTGGAACGACTACCAGACACCAATTCAGATTGTCTTGGTGTTGGTTATCGCTGTCATTGGACGGGCTTTACTGCTCGTTTCGGTGAAGCGGGTTGTTGCGGGAGTCGTATCCGGAGTCAAATCTGAAGCTAAGGCGGTGGCGGTCGATTCCGAATCGCCACTGGCTAAGGCTCGGGTGGTTCAGAGAACCAAGACCATCGGCTCGGTGCTATCAAACTTCATAACCTGGGGTATCGCGCTGGTCACTGTGACCATGATTCTCGGAGAAATCGGAGTTGAGGTTGGCGCTCTAATCGCCGGTGCCGGTATCTTGGGTGCTGCGGTTGGTTTTGGTGCTCAATCTTTGGTTCGAGACCTAATCAGCGGCTTGTTCATCGTCTTTGAAGATCAGTACGGCGTTGGAGACGTTGTCGACCTCGGCGAGGTGAAGGGTGTCATCGAGACCGTGGGTCTTCGAGTAACCCAGGTTCGCGACGTTGAGGGAACTCTTTGGTACGTGCGCAATGGCGAAATCATCCGCGTGGGTAACAAATCTCAAGGGTTCACTCGAGTCGTGATCGATCTTTCTTTCGACATCAATGTTGACCTTGAAAAAGCTCGCACGGCAATGCTTGCGGCAGCAACCGCAGTTGCGAAGTCTGGCGAATACGGGTCACTCCTAATTGGCAACGCGGAAGTCTGGGGAATTCAGTCGCTCTCTGGTGATTCACTGGTGATTCGCCTAGTCCAGCAGGTCACTCCAAAGGGCGGCGACGACGTTGGCCGCGAACTTCGTTCAGCCCTTGTTGCCAGTTTGAAGAAGGCCAAGCTCCACCTGGCTGCAGCTGGCAACAGCTTCACCGTGAACCTCAACAAATAACGTGGACGAACAGCTTTTCAAAGACCTAGGCGGAAGCGAAACCTTCACAAAGCTGGTCGATAAGTTCTACGACGGAGTCAAAGACGATCCTCTGCTTCGCCCTATGTATCCGGAAGAAGATCTAGGCCCAGCCAAAGAACGTCTTCGGATGTTCCTGGAGCAGTATTGGGGTGGCCCACACACTTACTCCGAGCAACGCGGACATCCTCGTCTACGGATGCGTCACAACGTTTTCCCAATAACTCCGGCCGCCAAAGATGCTTGGCTAACTCACATGAGAGCTGCGGTAGAAAGCCTAGAACTGCCTCCCCTGCACGAAGAAATGCTTTGGGATTACCTTCAGCGAGCAGCGATTTCGCTGGTCAACATGATCAAGTAAATTCTTTTTACTTCTTTAGATACTTAAAAATTTCTTTGATACCCACGGCAGCACCCACGGCTATTGCCGCTTTACCAGCGGTTAGTGCTGCTTCCTTGCCAGCGGTTATCCACTGGTCACGGTTCTTGACAGCCTTCCTCCACGAGATTTCTGGCAATGTGATTTCCGGTGGCGCGATTTCGAGGGCTTGAACGAAGTCAAAGACCTTTGACTCAACGTTTGAAATAGAGCGAATAATTTTTACGGCGCCGAGCTTGTGCAAAATCACGTTTGCAGTCGCAATGCTAGTTGTTGCAGAAACCTCGCTCACGAATGAGTTCAAGAAAACGCCTACCTGAATTCTTCCTTGTTCTAATGTGGCCCGCACCCCGTTTGAGTGCTTTGTAAGTTGACTTGGATGAATCGACTCAACAGCAGCAAGTTCAAGGTGGGCTAGTTGAGTCCTAAGTTCCATGGTTTTCCCAAGAGCTTGCAGCCAAACTGCGGCTTTGTTTTCAATCTCTTTTAGCTCGCGCACTGCGACTCCAACTTGGGTGAGTCCTTGTGCTTTTTCTTTCAACAACTGCAATTCTCTAAACGCGTATGCCTGCAATTCAGCTAGAACTGAACCTTGGTTATGAAGTTGCGACCATGTTACAGAATTTACTAATCCATCGTTGTGCAGCATTTTTGTCTGAGCGTCTTGTATAGAAGCAATGACCGAATCCAGCTTGGCCAGTTGCGCATTGAGTTGTTTTTTATTTAGGTCATCAAGCTTGGTATCGATTCGCTTCAACATATCTTGAATCTGCTTTTGTTCAAGCTGCAGAGACTGTTGTGAGAGATAGCTAGACAGCCCATTGAGTACCGCTGGGTTGCTAAAAATGGCGCCGGTGCCAACTTCTGCTTGCAACCAAGCTGAAATTTTTCCGGGAGCCCCGACCATTACATGAACAACGTCTTGTCCATGCTTCGCTGATTCCATAAGGCCAAACTGTTTTATTTTTCTTGCAGACTCTTCAGTCAATTTCAGCCAGCGAACGGAGGACTCAGAGATTTTTGACGCCGCGTCGAAACCTTGGGCGACTCGTCCTACAAACTTGGCGAGACTCCCTGAATCCAATTCACGAGATGAATCTAGAAGACCAATTTCTTTCACAAAATTTCTGACATCGCGCTTTTTACCGAGAATGGCTAACTCATCACCATTCGAGATGAGTTCAACTTGTTGCTTCATTTTCCCCCTTGATGATCTAAAGCGTCTGAGCGACTTTCGAAAGAATGTGCCCATTCATTGGGCTTAGGCGAACCCAACCTTGGGTTTCATAGACAGGCACAACTTCGTTCTCGGTAAGGAATCCCAAACCGGCTGCCACGAAGGCTGCTCCGGTTGGAACCTTGGAATCAAACTGCATCGCACGTCCCCAGATTTCGCCTCGAATACGGGCTGCAATTGGGCCACCGACCGATTCGGGTAGTGAGTCTGCCACCTCGGCAATGCCAGACTTGGCGATCTCGGTAAGAACGGTTTCATCGACCTCGCCGATTTGCTCCCAACCACTTCGTGGTGGGGAAACACCTGCCCAGGGAGCTCGCACGGATTCAGGCAGAACTACGTGGTGTTTGCCGTTCCAACCCTCGCCATTTGCAGCCAGAGCGGCCAGGCGGTCGAGCACCGCGGTGATTGGCACGATTGTGTCAACTTCAGCATCCTCAGCCAATTCGCTGGTTCTTAAGCCCAACACGGTTGGGCCCTTCTCCATCAGGCTTCCGGCAAAGATTGGAGCCACGTAACAAGCGAGAACCTGACCGAAAGCGCGAATGCGAACCATGCCATCTGGGTCGAGTCGTTTAGCCCTAGACAGGTAGGCCTGAAGATCAAGCGTTGTGGCGCGATCGATAAGTGTGAAGTCGTTTTTCATCTCTACCTAGACTAAACCTATGAGTCTTGACATTCCGATTCCTAGCGATCCTTTGGCGCATTTACTTACAACTCTCGACCTCTCACCTTTGGAGGATTCGAATTCTCGTGAGGATTTGTTTGTAGGTCCGAGTCAGTGGATGCCGCATGGGCGTGTGTTTGGTGGGCAAGTTTTGGCTCAGTGTTTGGTTGCTGCAACTAAGACTATTGAGGGCGAGCGGCCGGTTCACTCGCTGCACGGGTACTTTCTGCGGGCTGGCGACATTACGCAGCCAATTACTTTTTCGGTTGATCGACTTCGCGATGGTCGTTCATTTAGCACTCGCAGGGTTCAGGCGTTTCAGAGTGATGAACCGATCTTTTCGATGATTGCTTCTTTCCAAGACATCGATCCAGGAATTTCACACCAGGACGAAATGCCGGCAGGGATTCCAGATCCCGAGCAGCTTCCTTCCGCACATGACTTGCTTGGGGAAATCAACCACCCGGTTGCTCAGTATTGGGCAAAGGCGAGGCCGTTTGACATGAGGCACGTCGGGTCGCCAATTTACTTCCAGGTGAAGGGTGAGCCGGTGGCGCATCAGGCCGTTTGGATTAAGGCGCTTGGAACACTGCAAAACGAAGTTTCGCTGCACACCGCCGCTTTGGCATACGTATCGGATTACACGATTCTTGAGCCAATATTTCGTCGTCACGGAATTGCTTGGACTCACGAGGGTTTGAAGAGTGCCAGCTTGGATCACGCGATGTGGTTCCACCGTCAGGCCAAGGTTGATGAGTGGATGCTTTATGTGCAAGAGTCCCCGAGCGCACAGGGCGGTCGAGGACTCTCACTAGGACGCATTTTCAGCCGTGACGGCTTACTGCTTGCAACCGTTGCCCAAGAGGGCATGGTTCGCGTTCCAGAGGTTTCTTAGTCGCGAGTTAGGCGGCGATAGGTTGAGCGGTGAGGCTTAGCCGCTTCCGCTCCCAAACGCTCAATCTTGTTCTCTTCATAAGACTCGAAGTTACCTTCGAACCAGTACCACTGGTCTGGGTTGTCGTCGGTGCCTTCGTAGGCAAGGATGTGGGTGGCCACTCGGTCTAGGAACCAGCGATCGTGAGTGATCACCACGGCACAACCCGGGAATTCGAGGAGCGCGTTTTCCAGGCTTCCAAGAGTTTCAACGTCAAGGTCGTTAGTTGGTTCGTCGAGGAGTAGAACGTTTCCACCCTCCTTGAGAGTTAGGGCAAGGTTTAGACGGTTTCGCTCACCACCCGAAAGCACACCGGCTGGCTTCTGCTGGTCTGGGCCCTTGAATCCGAAGGCTGCCACGTAGGCACGAGAAGGCATCTCAACGTTTCCGACCTGCATATAGTCGAGGCCATCGGAAACCACTTCCCAAAGCGACTTGTTTGGGTCGATTCCGCCACGGCTCTGATCGACGTAGGAGATCTTTACGGTCTCACCGATCTTGAGCTCGCCACCGTCTGGTTTCTCAAGACCAACTATGGTCTTGAACAGGGTCGACTTACCAACACCGTTTGGACCAATCACTCCAACGATTCCGTTGCGAGGAAGACTGAAGGTCAGTCCGTCGATTAGGGACCGACCGTCGAAACCCTTTTTGAGGTTCTTGGCTTCGATAACCACGTTTCCAAGGCGAGGGCCAGGTGGAATTTGGATCTCTTCGAAGTCGAGCTTTCTGGTGCGATCGGCTTCGGCAGCCATCTCCTCGTAGCGAGCAAGACGAGCCTTCGACTTGGTCTGGCGGGCCTTAGGGCTTGATCGAACCCAGTCGAGTTCATCGGATAGTCGCTTGGCTAGTTTGGCGTCCTTCTTGCCGGCAACCTCTAGACGCTCGCGCTTCTTCTCTAGGTAGGTTGAGTAGTTACCCTCGTAAGGATAGGCACGTCCGCGGTCTAGTTCCAGGATCCACTCGGCCACATTGTCGAGGAAGTAACGGTCGTGAGTTACCGCCAATACAGCGCCTGGATACTTGGCGAGGTGCTGCTCTAGCCAAAGCACCGATTCGGCGTCTAGGTGGTTAGTAGGTTCGTCAAGGAGAAGTAGGTCTGGCTTCTCTAGCAACAACTTGCAAAGAGCCACACGGCGACGCTCTCCGCCGGAAAGGTGAGTGACCGGGGTGTCGCCTGGAGGGCAACGCAGTGCATCCATGGCCTGTTCTAGCTGGTTGTCGAGGTCCCAGCCATCCACGTGGTCAATTTGCTCCTGCAGTTTGCCCATCTCTTCTAGCAAGGTGTCGAAGTCGGCGTCTGGTTCACCCATCGCTGCTGAGATTTCGTTGAAGCGGTTGAGCTTGTCCTTAGTTTCTTTCACCGCGAGTTCAACGTTGCCAAGCACGGTTAGGTTTTCGTCTAGCGGAGGTTCCTGCATGAGCATGCCAACGGTGTATCCCGGGCTAAGACGCGCTTCACCGTTGCTTGGCTGGTCCATGCCGGCCATGATCTTTAAAACAGATGACTTACCGGCACCGTTTGGCCCAACCACACCGATTTTCGCGCCTGGCAGGAACGCCAAAGTTACGTCGTCAAGAATGACCTTGTCGCCATGCGCCTTGCGCGCTTTGATCATTTGATAGATGAATTCAGCCATGAAAATGCCCTCTGCCGATAGATGTTTGCTTTGGATAGTTTATCCTGCATGGTTCTATGGCAGAGGGCATCTGGACCAGGCGCTAACGAGGGGGAGGCAGCGCCTGGGGCTTTATGCGAGCGCTAGCTCTTCTTCTTTTTCGAGTTCTTCTTCGGCTTGCCCAGGCTCCTCAGGGTTTGGCAGGTCGCCGGCTTCGCGCACTAGAACAGTTCGCGTGAAGGCCGAGTTTCCCCAGCAAAGGTCGTGGCCGAGAGCGTCGGCTTCGATTTCAACCGAGGTGCCGGCGCGCTCTCCGTTATCCCAATCGCGGACGCGAAGCTTGCCGGTGACCAGGATGCGCTCGCCTTTTGAGACCGAACCGGCAGTGTTGATGGCTAGCTGCCTAAATGCGGTCACCGTGAACCAGTTGGTTTCTCCGTCGATCCATTTGTTTAGGGCGCGGTCGAACTTTCGGTGAGAAGCCGCCATGCGAAATGAGGTGATTGGAAGGCCATCCTGGGTTACCAGGTGACGCGGTGTGGTGGCAACCAGCCCTGCCACAGTTACAAGTTCAGACATTTGTTCCTTTCTTCTGGCAGTCGATCTTGATTGCCGTAGAAGAGAGTTTGGAACAAAAACGTGCTCAGAAACGAGCAGGTTTAAATCTGTGGAAAACTACTTAGCAAACTCGCGAAACTTTGCGCGGACCTTGGCCATTTTCGGCGCAACTACGGCCGTGCAATAGCCCTGTCCAGGGTTTTTGGCAAAGAAGTCCTGGTGATATTCCTCGGCCTCCCAGAACTTTTCGGCAGGAGTCACCTTGGTGACGATTTTGTCTCCCCAGATTTCTTTGGCACGCTCGAGGGCGGCTTCGAAGGCTTGCTTCTCCCCCTCGTTCCGGTAGAAAACCTCTGAGCGATACTGGGTTCCGATGTCGTTGCCCTGACGGTTTAGCTGAGTTGGGTCATGCAGTGTGAAGAACATGTCGAGGATGATTTCTTCCGAGATTTCGTCCTCGTTGAAAAAGACCTCGGCAACTTCGGCGTGGTTGGTGGTTCCGGTGCAAACCGCTTCATAACTAGGTTTGTCTACTTCCCCGCCCATGTAGCCGCACATCACATCGGTCACGCCTTTGAATTGCATGTAGGCGCTGTCTAAGCACCAAAAACAGCCACCGGCCAAAACGAAACTCTTCATGTCTCTAGCCTAGAGTGAGAGCATGAGTTACGAAGCCAAAGCAGAGCGTTACGAAAACATAAAGACTCGCCGCGTTGGAAAGAGCGGCCTGATTCTTCCAGAAATTTCTCTTGGACTTTGGCATAACTTTGGAACCAACGACGACTTCGCCAATCAAAAGGCCATTCTCCACCGCGCCTTTGATCTTGGCGTGTTTCACTTCGACCTAGCTAATAACTACGGACCAATTCCAGGTAGTGCCGAGGAAAACTTCGGACGCCACCTTAGCGACGGTCTTGCTCGCTACCGTGACGAGCTAATCATTTCGTCAAAGGCTGGCTACCTGATGTGGGATGGCCCGTTTGGAGAATGGGGTTCCAGAAAGTACCTAACCGCTTCGCTCGATCAAAGCTTGAAGCGAATGGGCTTGGAGTATGTCGACGTTTTCTACTCTCACCGATTCGACCCAAACACTCCACTGGAGGAAACCATGGGCGCATTGGCTAGCGCTGTTCAATCCGGCAAGGCGCTTTACGTTGGTGTTTCAAACTACGGGCCAGAAGAAACCAAACGTGCTCATCAGATTTTGAAGGAACTCGGTGTTCCCTTGACGATTCACCAGCCGAGGTATTCGATGTTTGACCGAACTCCGGAAGCTGGACTTTTGAACACCCTTGAGAAACTTGAGCTTGGCGCAATTGTCTTTAGCCCGCTCGCTCAAGGTTTGTTGACCGACCGCTATTTCAAGGGAATCCCGACAGATTCTCGCGCCGCCAAAGAAGTCTTTTTGCGCGAGAGCAATGTCAGCGAAAAGTACCTAGAAAACGCCTTGTCTTTGAATGAACTCGCAAGCAATCGCGGCCAGACCCTATCGCAATTGGCGCTGAGCTGGGTGCTTAGGCAGCCTTCGGTTTCATCGGCCCTAATTGGGGCTAGTTCAGTAACGCAGTTAGAACAAAACTTGAAGGCTTTGGATGCACCTAAGTTGACAGCTGAAGAATTATCGCTGATTGAGCCTCTGGCAGTTCACGGACTTGGCTAGCGCTGAACCATTCCCAAGCCCTGTGGAACAACTCTGACCCACTCGGAGGCAGGAAGCTCAACGCGCTTGTAGGAACCGGATTCGGTAAGTCGGTACATGGTGGTTGAACCGCCGCCGTCCAACATCACAGCCTGGGTAGCGCCAACTTCTTTCAACCACACTGCAAGCTGGTGAACCGATGATCCTCCGAGGCGGAATCGGTTGAAGACATCTGCTGAGTTTCGAACACCCATCGTGGTGTTGGCGAACCACACGTCGCCGTTTTCGTTCCATCCGATTGCGTTTCGCGGTCGAATGTCTTCCCAAGCCGGAGAACAGCGAGCGACTACGACGCCGTTGATAATCATGTTCTGACGATTACCAAATGAGGCAAACAGCGGAACATTTTTCTTGATTTTGTAACTGTTGGTGACTTTCAGTTTGTCGCCAACCTTTAGCTTCTTAACTTCTTCAACTGATTTGGAACCCACCTGAAAAACGAGCTGATCTTTGGCCACATTGATGGCCCGCCCGGTTGCATAGACCTTGGTGACACGTCCGGAAAGATCCGTTATTAGGGTTGCGGATAGTGCTGAGGTTGATGGATACAACTCGCTGGTAAACATCACTAGACCAGAATTGATTTTTACTCCGCGATGGTTCACCGCTCTGATGTTTAGAATCTCTCCGTTAGGAAGTTCAACCGTTCCGGATGGTTGTAGCTCGGTGCGTAGGAACTTGGTTGTTTTCACGCCTTTTGGCTTCACATATTCCACTCGGTCACCGACGCGAAGAGATTTCAGGGTTTCCGCACCCAGGCCTGCGGCGGCAAAAACATAGTCACCGTCGACAGTTGGGATGTTGAAACTTTCTCGCTTGCCACTCTTGGTAACCAAACCCGCTTTAACTTCGACGACATATGTAACTGGCGGAAGGCCTTTCGTAGATTTCAAACTGTTGTAGGCGCCAATCGAATCGGCGGCCAGATACTGAAGGTTTAGCCCCTGAGTCTCAATCTTCTTGTTGTCGTTGTGCAAAATGTGTGACGATCCCTGAAGCCCGGTTCGATCGTTACCTTCGCTTTCAACTACCCCAACAATTGGTGTAGCCGTTGACGGTGAATAAACCAACTCTCCGTTACTGACCATGGCGCTAAAAAGAAGGTTCGTTCCTCGTAGGTTGTAAAAGTCTCCGTTTACATAAGAAACCGCATTTATTTTGCCAGCCAATTTGGTTTGGGTGGCTACGTTTCCGATTTGAGGGTAGGTAGGCACAATCTGAACCTGAGCCAGGCTGGATCTGGAGTAAGACAGCCGCGTTTTCCAAATTTGACCGCCGTTGGTCTTGCCGGCCGCCCAGTCATAGGTGCCAACTATTCCGCCGCCGATCAAAGGAACTTCGGTGTGCTTTTCAGCTGTTTCGATGGAAGGAGTCTTTCGACAATTTTGCGTTTCGGCCGTAGGGACAAGATCGGAAGAATCTATATCTTCGATTTCTTGAGGTAATGGAACCTCTTCGGCAGCGGCGTCGGAACCCTCTGGGATTTTGGCGCAAGCGCCGATGGGTAGCAGTAACGCACCCACCGCCAACGCGGCAACTAACCGAAAGGATTTTGAAGCCATCGGTAGCATTTTACCGACACAACCTGCGAATCGTTTGGATACCGCGGGTAGTCTTAACCTGTGAGTAAAGTTCTTTCTTCCCTTCCTGTCGGTGAAAAAGTCGGCATCGCGTTTTCCGGTGGACTAGATACGTCGGTAGCGGTTGCATGGATGCGAGAAAACGGCGCAATCCCCTTCGCCTACACCGCGGACCTTGGTCAATACGACGAAACCGACATCGGTTCGATTCCAGACCGAGCCATCGAATATGGGGCTGAGGCCGGCCGACTAATCGACTGTCGCCAATCTTTAGCAGAGGAAGGGCTAACAGCGATTGCGTGTGGAGCCTTCCACATTCGCACCGGGGGTAAGGCGTATTTCAACACAACTCCGCTAGGACGCGTTGTCACCGGCACCCTGCTGGTTCGTGCCATGCGCGAGGACGGCGTCGAAATTTGGGGAGATGGGTCAACCTACAAAGGCAACGACATCGAACGCTTCTACCGTTACGGCCTTCTAGCCAACCCGAATCTCCGGGTTTACAAGCCTTGGCTGGATGAACGATTCGTAAGTGAATTAGGCGGCCGACAAGAGATGAGCGAATGGCTTTTGGCTCGAGACCTGCCCTATCGTGCTTCCACCGAAAAGGCGTATTCCACCGACGCCAACATGCTTGGCGCAACGCATGAAGCAAAAAGTCTCGAAAACCTGGACACTTCCTATGAAATCGTTGAACCGATAATGGGTGTGAAATTTTGGGACCCTTCGGTAAAGATCGAAAGCGAAGATGTCACAATCTCGTTCAAGCAAGGTCGCCCGGTTGCCATCAACGGCAAAGAATTCAAGGACGCAGTTGGCCTGATGATGGAAGCCAACACAATTGGCGGTCGCCACGGAATCGGCATGAGCGATCAAATTGAAAATCGCATTATTGAAGCAAAGAGTCGAGGAATTTACGAGGCTCCAGGTATGGCATTGATTTTTGCAGCGTACGAAAGACTGCTGAGCGCGATTCACAACGAAGACACTATTGCCAGCTACCACGCTGAGGGCCGGAGAATGGGTCGCCTACTTTACGAAGGTCGCTGGTTAGACCCGCAGACCCTGATGCTGAGAGAATCTTTGACCAAATGGGTGGCTTCTGCGGTAACTGGCTCGGTCACGCTGAGGCTGCGTCGTGGTGATGACTACTCGATCATGGACACTCGCGGTGAGGGCTTCAGCTACCACCCAGAGAAACTCTCTATGGAGAGAACCGAGGACGCCGCGTTCGGACCAACGGACCGTATCGGTCAATTGACTATGCGAAACCTAGACATCGAAGACACCAGGAGCAAGCTCGACATGTACCGCAAGCAGGGTCAACTGGATGGCGGAAAGTACGAATTAACCTAAAGGTTGACTTCGATGAGCCCGGTGATTCTAGGGTCGTCCGGCTGAGTGTTTGGTCTAAACCTCTTCACTTCACCATTCGGAAGCACTAGAAACTTTTCGAAATTCCACATGACTGGACCAGCTAGGCCGGCGTCGTCCTTGACCTTGGTCAACTCTTTGTACAACTTGTGACGTCTCGGACCATTCACAGAGACTTTTTCGGTCATTGGAAACTTGACGCCAAAATTTGTGCTGCAGAAAGTCTGGATGTCGGCATCTTTTCCAAGTTCTTGTAAAAAGGTGTTTGACGGCAGGCCAATAACCACGAAACCCTCGTCCTTGTATTGCTCGTATAGGCGCTCTAAAGCCTCATACTGAGGGGTCAGGCCGCACTTCGACGCGACGTTGACGACCAACGTCACCTTCCCGGCGAGATCCTCGAAGGTTGTCTTTTCACCGGTGATTTTGGTGAGCTCAATTTGAGATAGGTTCATGGTGCTTCAAAGCAGAAAACTGGCCTAAAAATTCCAAAAAGAAAGTGTCCGTTGAATTCAACGGACACTCCCCTTGGCGATTTGCTGTTCCTTAGTAGTAATAAGGATTGGTCATGCTGGCCACCGCAACCCACCAGAAGAATCCGATGACCATGTAAACGGCACCGATGGTGATTCCGGCGATTGCCAAACCTTTGCCGCCCTGGGTGTTGTTTGATTCCTTGATTTGGTTTAGTGCGACTAGACCCAAAATGAAACCAACAGGTGCTAGGCAAACCAAAGAAACGACTAAAGATGCCACCGCTAAACCATTAGTGGTTTGAGGTGCAGGCTGGCCATAAGGAGTCTGGTACGGAGTGTTCCCGTAAGTTGGCTGAGTTGGCGGAGTGTACGGCTGAGCTGGAGCCGAATTAGCCGCAGTGCCACAAGCTGAACAGAAAGCGGCACCGTTAAGTGGTGCTCCACACTTTGAACAAAACATTGAATTCCCCTGTGTTTAAAACGAACGCTTCATTCTAAGCGATTAGACCACGCGTTGACTCTTGAAGAATTAGGCTGGAGTGATGCACAAGGTCAATGACGCTACTTCGGAGTTGCGCCGCAGGGTTTTTGAGTACGCCAATCAGCGACTTAACTACGATCCAGCCCCGCTTGACAACACCGAAACATACGAGAATCTCTTACAGGCAGCTGGCCTAACCATTACCGAGGACGGCCTTGGAGCCAAGGCAATGGATCTCTTCACTAATGTTTTAGCCCCGGCGACCATTTCAACTGATCACCCTGGCTATCTGTCCTTTATCCCCTGTGCTCCAACCGAAGCATCCAAGTTGTTTGACCTCGTAGTTTCCGCGTCGGGAATGTACGGCGGGTCCTGGATGGAAGGCGCTGGTGCAGTCTTCGCTGAAAACCAGGTGCTCTCCTGGCTTGCCAAAGAAGCCGGCCTACCTGACACCGCCGGTGGGGTTTTCGTTCAGGGAGGAACTCTCGGCAACCTGAGTGCCCTGGTGGCTGCGCGAGACCACGCTCGGCGCAATGGAATGAAAGCAGAACGCTGGAAGGTCGCCTGCAGCGCAGAAGCTCACTCATCGCTGAAGACCGCGGCAAACGTCATGGACATTGACCTCATCAAGGTGCCTGCGGATGAGCACGGCAAACTTACCGCCGCCGAATTGCGCAAGACTCTGAACGGCAACCAAGACGGGTTATTCGCAATTGTTGCCACAGCTGGAACCACCAACTTCGGAATTGTTGACTACCTTGATCAAGCAGCCGAAGTTGCCAAAGAACTTGGAGTCTGGTTCCACGTTGACGGAGCCTATGGTCTCGCCGGAATTCTTTCGCACTACACAAAACCGCTATTCAAAGGTTTAGAGCACGCCGACTCCTTCATCGTGGACCCACACAAGTGGCTGTTTGCTCCGTTCGATGCCTGCGCTTTGGTTTACCGCGAACCTGAGATTGGTCGCCTAGCCCACACTCAACATGGCGAATACCTAGACACCCTCACCGACTCTGGCGATTTCAACCCGAGCGACTACGCCATAAACCTGACCAGGCGCCCGCGTGGCTTGCCGCTTTGGTTCTCCCTAGCCACCCACGGAACCAAGGCTTACTGCGAGGCTGTGGACAAGAACATCGAAATCGCGCACTACGCCACGCAGGAAATTCGTCGTCGTGATTACTTGGAATTGGTTAGAGAACCAGAACTGTCCGTCGTTGTTTTTGAACGAATCGGCTGGACCTTGCCCGACTACGACGAGTGGTCGAAGAAGCTTCTTGCCGAAAACATTGCCTTCGTCGTTCCTAGTTCTCACAATGGCCGCCCGAATGCTCGTTTCGCTATCGTCAACCCGCTAACCTCAAAGGAACTCATCAAAGAGATCCTGGACACCATGGAGTAAAGATGAAACTGACCATTGTTGAATCGCCAAAACCACTTTCTCGAGTAAAACCAGCTACCCGCGAGCCACTTCGCGTTGCCCTAGTTCAGATGCGTTGGCACGAAGATCAAACTACTCACCAGGCAAAGTTGGCGGAAGGCATAGCCAAGGCTGCCGAGGCTGGAGCACAGATCGTTTTCCTGCCAGAGCTAACCCTCAGCCGCTACCCTGCCGACGAAAAGCCAACCGGTCCCGTGCTTCCTCTTGCCGAAGAACTGAATGGTGGCACGACTCACCAATTCGCCGCCACCGCTGCCAAGGCGAACAACGTCTACGTTCACGCTTCACTATTTGAACGCGAACCACAGTCGGATGGACGCGGACTTAACACCGCAATCATCGTTGCCCCAACTGGCGAGATTGTTTCCAAGACTCACAAACTCCATATCCCAGTTACGGCTGGCTATTACGAGGACCAGTACTTTGCTCCTGGCCCAAGCGCTGGCGAGCCTTACCCGGTCTACGATCTTCTCGGTGGAAGGTTTGGGCTTCCAACCTGCTGGGATGAATGGTTCCCAGAAGTTGCAAGAAACTACAGCCTTCGTGGCGCCGAGGTGCTGGTCTACCCGACTGCAATTGGTTCCGAGCCAGACCACCCAGATTTCGACACCGAACCACTTTGGCAGCACGTCATCGTTGGCAACGGAATCGCCAACGGCACTTTCATGGTGGTGCCTAACCGTTATGGCAACGAAGGCAAAATCAACTTCTACGGCTCAAGCTTCATCTCGGACCCATACGGCCGAGTAATTGCCAGAGCTGCTCGTGAAGGCGACGAAGTCTTGGTAGCAGACCTAGATCTAGATCAGCGCCGCGACTGGCTCGACCTCTTCCCATTCCTGGCCACCCGACGCCCAGACACCTATGACCGACTAACTGCCCCGCTGGTTAACCCACGCGCTGCAAACGGCGACGGAGTCAACGGCGGAATCGCCGGATTGGCCAACTAATCGTGAGAATGCCGGCCGAGTGGGAAGCCCACCAAAGAACCTGGATGGCCTGGCCGTCTAACGGTTACACCCTCGGAGAAACAGAGGTGGATGCCAACCGTGCTCGCCAAACGTGGGCCAACGTGGCCAATGCTGTCGTGCGGTTCGAACCTGTCACGATGATTGTGAACTATGAGGATGCGGCCCTCGCCAGGACATTCCTCGACGAACGCGTTGACATCGTGACCGCAGATTTGAATGATGCTTGGATGCGGGACATCGGTCCCACTTTTGTAAAGAGACAAGGCGAACTACTCGCCGTGAACTGGATCTTTAACGGTTGGGGGGCGCAGAGCTGGGCCTCGTGGAACTTTGATGACCAAATTGCAAAAATCGTCGCCGAAGTACTGGTCGTAGATCGCATCGACTCTCCCCTCATCAATGAAGGGGGCGGCATTCACGTCAATGGAAACGGCACGATTCTCCTAACCGAAACCGTCCAACTTGGCCAAGGTAGAAACTCAACCTGGACCAAAGAACAGGTTGAGAAAGAGCTTCACGAAAAGTTGGGCACTTCGCGAGCAATCTGGATCAAACGCGGCCTGACCCGCGACTACGACGAGTTCGGCACCCGCGGTCACATCGACATCGTTGCCTGTTTCGCCGACGAAAACACAATCCTTTACCACGACCAACAAAACCCAGAACACCCCGACTTCGAGATCTCTAAAGAGGTTCTCGCCACACTTGAAGCCGAAACCGATTTCAAGCTGATCCCCGTCCCAGCTCCGAAAGTTCTCTACGACGACGAGGGCCCGGTTGACTACAGCTACATCAACCACTACATCGTCAACGGTGGAGTAATTCTCTGTTCATTCGACGACCAGAACGACGAAGTAGCGAAAGCGATACTCGAAAAGGCTTACCCAGGCCGAGAAATCGTCCTAGTTGATGCCCGAGAACTGTTCGCTAGAGGCGGCGGAATTCACTGCATCACCCAGCAACAACCTGCCTAGCCTTGCACTAGTAGCCTGATGGCTTCTTCAAACACTTCCTGGTGACGATCGACGTCGGCTTTTGTCGTGGTTGGGCACATCAACGCCATGTTGTGAAAAGGCGTTAGCAAGATGCCTCGGTTAGCCAAATACAGGTGCAGGAAATCTTCGAGTTCTCCGTCTGCCGATTCATAGGCCGCGGTTCCAGTCTTTGGATAAGGCTTGGCGAAGCGATATTCCGCGCGAGTCCCCAACTGGTTGATTGCCCATGGCAGCTCGTACTTGTCGAATAACTCGTTCACTCCGTTAGTGAAGTACGTCGCGAGATCGATCATCTTCTCGAAGGCATCTTTGGTCAGCACATGCTCCAGAGTTGCGCGCATTGCAGCAACCGAAAGCGGGTTGCCGGCTAGGGTTCCACCAACACCGCCCATGTCAACGAGGTCTAGGTCGGTTCGCTCCAAAACCCTGGCGGCGAACTCTGCGCTCAAACCGTAGGTTCCAGTTGGAATTCCGCCGGCAATCGCCTTACCAATTACGAAGATGTCTGGCTCCAGCGAATCGCGCATGGTCATGCCACCCCAACCTGCTGAGAAGGTGTGTGTTTCGTCGATGATCAGAAGTGCGTCGTATTTGCGAGTGAGCGCCCGAACCCCGTCGAGGTAACCAGGCTCAGGCAGCACGATGCCAATGTTGGTAAGCGCTGGCTCCATTAGAACCGCGGCAACGTCGCCGTTTTTCAGCTGACGCTCCAAGCCTTCAAGGTCGTTGAACTCAGCGACTCGCGACGTCTCTGTTACATCAACCGGAGAACCCACGTTGCCTGGTCGGCTCGTGCCTTCGCCGTCTGGGCCAACGACGATCAGGGCCTCATCAACCGAGCCGTGGTAGCAGTAAGCATTGAACAAAATCTTCGGTTTGCCGGTGATTGCTCTAACCAAACGAATTGCCCAACGGTTGGCGTCGGTTGCGGTTAGCGAGAAGCTCCACTTAGCCATGCCGAAGCGTTCAGTTAGGTTCTTGGCAACCCACTGAGCATCCTCGGTTGGTAGCATCGTGGTCATACCACCCTGCTCGGAAATACGTTTGGTGATGGCGTCAACCACGACGGGGTTCGAGTGGCCTGCCATCGCGCCGGTGTCTCCCAGAGCGAAGTCAATGTATTCGTGGCCATCGATATCCCAGATGCGGTTTCCAGAAGCGCGGTCAAAGTAGACAGGGAAACCGCCAGCCTTCTTGTTCATCCAAGTCATGGGCACGCGGCCAAAAAGGTTATCGGCAGCTTCATAGGCTGCCTTCGACTTTGGGTTTCGCTCTAGGAACAGCTGACGCTCGGCATCGAAGAGGGAAGTAAGGCGATTACGGTCGATCATTGGAACACTCCATCATGGGTCCCCCGCCAAAGCGAAACCGCTTCGACTACTGCCCGAATCCAGAGGATATTCTTTTCTATTTTGTCAATAAATGTGCTGCTACTGGAGCTCCCACTCCAAACCAGTTGCTGCGTCGCTGAGACACGCAGTGTCTGAGCTTTCAGCAATCAGAACGATTCCCTTGCCATTGCTGTGATCGCCATACCAATACTGACCGGACACCCAGTTGAAACTTCCGGAATCGTGTTCAGCGACTGCGGTTTCATTGGAGTCAAAAACCCAAACCGCACAAATTGATCCGTCATCAGGAGATGTACCCAAGTAGATAACCTCAACTGGGCTTCCAGTTGCGTCTTGGAATTTGTCTGGTTCCCAAGCGGTGTTGCCAGCGTCGTTCAGGAGAGTCAAAATGTCTGATTCGCTCTCGGCTGGCTCTTCGACTTCAGGTTCGGCATTTCCGTCGAAGACGTAAGACATACACCCTTCAACATAGTCAAGTGCGTCCTGTTCTACATCGGTTGGAAACTGCGACTCTTGGATAGATGAACAGTAAGCGAATGCCTCGGCATAATCCGAAATTGGATCGGCTTCCAGGCTGCTCTGGGTATCATATCCGGCCTCCCAAGAGGCAGACAACCCAGAACTTTCTTGGTTAGAGGCACTTAGCCCGCATCCTGCCAGTAAAGGAACAAGCGACAGAATTCCAATTAGTTTGAAGCCTTTTACAAATTTCATGTTTCCCCCAATTAATTTTGTTTATCTTAACATTAGGCTCGGCCAGTTCCGCAAAATCGCCGCCAAAAATTCTTTAGGCTTCTCTTCTTGAGGAAGATGGGCGCTGTCCTCAATGATTTCTAGGACGCTGTTTGGAATTAGTGTGTCGAGTTTGACGGTGTCACTGGTTGGCACCACGGTGTCGTTGGATCCCGTAATGAGAAGCGTCGGCATTTTCAATTCACCTAGATTGTCTGCCAAGTCGTTCGTCCTAGGTGCGGTTGCGAAGTTCCAAAAGCCAACTTCCCAGCCTTTTACTTTGAGTGGTCTTTGGTAGCCCTCTAAAACCTCAGGGGTCAGCTGGCTTTTATCAAAGTAACTCTCTCGGAGTAAGTCCATTCCTGAAGTCGCAATTGAGCTGACCAAGATTGGACCGAGCTTCTTGATTTGAGGAATCTCATACAACCAGGTCAGACCATCCGGACCTCCGCCCGTTGTCAAAATGGCAGGATCTACCAAAATCAACGCTTGAACCTTGCTCGGGTTCAAGCGAGCAAATTCGGCAGCCAATTGCCCACCTGCAGAATGACCAACCAAAACCACATCACGCCCGACTCCGAACTTGGAAATCAGTTCATCTAGTAGAGCGAAGTTACCCTCAAACCCGTAAGGGTTGACTTCCTCCCAAGAAGTGGGACGGTCGGTCAAACCGAAACCAGGGCGGTCGTAGGCGATAACATCTCCGAATTCTGCCAATGGTTGAATCACGTCGCGCCACGAATAGGTGCTTGCCCCAAATCCGTGCATGAGAACAATTAGAGGTGCTGGTTCATCAGAGTTGCCGGTAAAAGCTGCCCTCTCGACATGAACACCTAATCCTGCCAATGTCTCAAACTCCCCTTTTGGCCCTGCGGCTTCAACGTTGGTCATCGTGCCCGAGGTGGTTTCAGGAATCAACAGTGGTACAACCAAAAAAGAGAGAATTCCAGCCAGAAGCGCAATCAAGGCAACTTTGCGAAAAGTTTTCATGATTCGACTCTATGTAAGAACCGTGAGTTATGGAGGTAACCTAAAAATCGAGAGAACGAAGGAAACCTTGATATACGAAAAAAATAACGAATGGTTCGTTGAAGCGGGTTTTGAACCCCTAGTTGACCTTTTCGTTCAACAGGCTAAAGACAATCCTTCGGGAGGGAGATCCCTCGCCATCTACCGTGAAGGAAAGCTTGTTCTGGACGTTTGGGGTGGCGAGGCAAAACCGGGAAAAGCTTGGACCTCCGACACAATTTCCACAGTGTTCTCTTGCACCAAAGGCATCATTTCAATCATCATCGCTCAGCTCGTATCCCAAGGCCTGCTCGATCCTAAGAAACCCGTTGCAACCTATTGGCCTGAATTTGCTCAGGGTCGAAAACAGGCTGTAACCGTAGAAACCCTCCTGCAACATCGCGCTGGTTTGAGCGCCCCGAGACGTGACCTTACCTACGCGGAACTAATTGACGGCCACACTGTGGTTGAAGAATTAGCCAAACAAGAACCGCTCTGGGAACCTGGTAGCGCTTTTGGCTACCACGCTCTGACCTTCGGGCACCTTGTCAGCAAACTCATTCATTGCGTTACTGGCCTCACCGCCAACGAATACCTACAAAAACATATTACGAATCCACTAAACGTTGACATGTGGATTGGATTGCCGCACTCGGAGCTTGACCGATTAGCAAGCTTGGTTAGTGATGGAAATTTCAAATCCGCAAATCCGGAAAAAGGGTCAGACCAATACTGGGTTGAAAAAGCTATGAACTTTGGTGGCGCGCTGCCAGCGGACCCAACCGCTGCTGGAGGATTCAATGATCCCGTTACCCTTGCCGTCGAACTTGCCGGAGCAGGCGGCGTTACCAACGCTAGAGGCCTCGCCAAGATCTATTCGGCTGCTGTTTTCGAAACGGACGGTGTGCGTTTAGCCGATGACAAAACACTCGAAGCAGCTAGCAAACCAGCCTCGACCGGCGAAAACGTTTGGCATGAACCAGGACCTTACCCAGCCTGGGGAAACGGTTTCATGTTGCCCATTTCGGAGCATTTTGTAACTCCTGGATTAAAGGGATTCGGACACAATGGTCTAGGTGGGCAGGCCGGATGGGGCAGTCTGGATGCACGAATCGGCTTCGGTTACACAACTTCTTACCTGCGCAACGACAATGAAACACAAAAGCATCAGCAGGATTTAGTGCGTGCTTTGAATCAAATAATCTGAGGCAGTTACTTAACCTTTGTTGCCGACTTGGATTCCTTGTCGGCTCCAGACTTCTTGGTTGCGAATGCAAACAAGGCGAGGCCAGCTACTAGGGCACCTGCACCAACGCCATACGAGACAACTTCTGAGGCTCGATTGGCATCGACGAAGACACCTACGAAGACCACGGCAATAATCGCCACCACAACACCAATCAACTTCGATTTCAAGTCGTCTAGGTCATTAATCTCCAGCCAAACTGGAACCTCAATTTGGGTGTCTACGAATAGTTCGTAGAGACCATAGCCGATCACCAGCAGGACGGTGCCCAGCAAAATCGCGTCCACGGCAGTTAAGACGTTCACAATAGTTACCTTGAGATAACTGTTGTTGACAACGGCGTCGTAGACAACTTTGCCGATCTCTATTGATCCCTGGGCCATCAAGAGTAAAGCGCCAATGATCGAAGCGATTGCGGGAACAACTACCGCGTATCGGCTTAGTCCGAGTATTTTTCTCATACCTGAACTTTATCCACCTAAAGTGCTGACGCACCTGTCTTTTTGTCAATGAACTAAATGCAAGGAGAAGACCCGCTAGTTGAATAACATTTTGGCTAATAATGTTCGCTAACGTCATTCTTTTTACTTAGACTACAAAAAAGTGAGTTAGGAAACTAAATGAAAGCAACACGAACTCTCGCGACTACCGTTGCCTTCGCTTTATTCCTGTCTGGTGGCGCGCCGCTATCTTCGAACGCAGCTCCAGCCTCCCCCACAGTAAATTACACCTTCGAGGGGAACAACAACGATTCCGGTAATGGGTCAACTTTTACTGCTGCTCCAAGTTGCCCTGCCGATCCATGCAACTCCTCGACTTCCTTTGGAACCGAGGGGGACGACGGTTATCTTGAGTGGGCGTCGACAAACTCTCGTGGTGGAGGCTTCGTTGTTGACACTGTTCAGAGCCTTACGAACACCTACACAATCCTGATGAAGTTCTCCTTCACCGATTTTTCGAGTTACCGGAAAATCATCGATTACTTGGATCGAACAAGCGACACCGGCTTCTACATCTACAACAGCAGAATCAATTTTTACGATTTGGGAACCTCCACTAACTCCTTCACAGCTGGTCAGCCGATGACCCTAATGGTTACCCGCCAGGCGACTACAGGAGACGATGGAGTTTTCACCGTTTACAGTTACAACGGAACTACGTTCAACCGGGAACTTCAGGTAACTGATACTGACGGACAGTCAATTCCGGCAACAAGTACCGTGCATTCGGGAGGAACGAAACTCGGCTTCTTCTTTGACGATCTTGATACATCGAGAGAAGCAACTACGTCTGGAAAAGTCTTCAGCCTCAAGATGTGGAGCGGTGTCGCTCTTTCTGCTGGCAACCTTGAAGACGTGGCAACAGCGCCCGCATCTGGTGGAGGTGGCAGTGAAACGCCCGATCCTTCCCTCGCAAACACCGGTGTCAGGTTTAATCTCGCGGTACTGCTTTCTGGGATAGCCCTAGTTGGCGTTGGAATTTACCTCAGGACTCGTCGTCGACTAGCAGTCGATGAGTAACGATTAGGTCTGCACGCCGTCATTAGCCCAATCCGAATCAAACCGGTTCTAGTCTCAGTGAAAGCGATGAATTAAGGCTTCTAACAAACTGGTAACTCTGTGAAGCTCGTCAAGTCAGTGGCAAAAACCAAACAAAGGTTGCATAGTTAGGTTAGACCTTCGTAAAGATTGGAAGATGATGAAAATAGGCGTAGTTAAAGAGCAGGCTGGGGAAACCCGAGTGGCTGCTACCCCGACCACGGTCAAAGCCATTATCGCCCTCGGCTACAAAGTCGTAGTTGAGTCCGAAGCGGGTACGCTGTCAACTTTTCCTGACTCTGCATATTTGGAGGCCGGAGCGACCATTGGAACAAACAAGGATGCCTGGTCCAGCCAGATTGTTTTGAAAGTTGCGGCACCGAGCGATAAAGAAATTGCGAAGCTACGC
>JBIKJD010000049.1:0-7048 GCA_044361205.1 Rhodoluna sp. | reverse complement strand
CGCCAAACCCGTTGAAACCATGACCGGCTTGAACGGAACTTTAAAACCAAACGATTTCATGATGGCAATCCCAGGAATGTTCTGTGAAGCCATGGTCACCAGGTAAAGCGGCAGCGAAATCGAAATGATGCCAGCCAGAGTGAATGACGGCATCGTGAACTCAAGCTGCGGCAGCAGAGACAACGTGGACTTAGGTAGGTCAACCGTCACCGCAATCGCAACACCCATAACCGCGATGGCCGCTGGAGCCGCCCAGAGCGTTGCGAAGCGATAGAGCACCAACCAAACCACTAGTGCCGGCAGAATCACCCAAGGGTTCGTGGTGATCACTTGGAATGGCGCAATACAGAAAGTGAAAATCACACCAGCCAACATGGCCGAAGCAATCGGTTTCGGGATCGATGAAACCACACGGCCGAGCGCCGGCCAGAGCCCGGTTAGAGCCAGCAAAACACCGGTGACGATAAACGACCCAACGGCGACGTCGAAACCGAGATTGAGGGTTCCCGATGCCACCAGCAGTGCAGCACCAGGAGTTGACCAGACGATCGACAACGGCATCTTGTAGCGAAAGGACAAGACGATGGAAAGTAAACCGTAGCTAAGCGTGGCCACAAAAATTACCGAAAGAACCTGAGCGTTATTGGCCCCAAGGCCCTTCATGGCAGCTAGAACTACACCGGTTGAAGCGGCTACACCGGTTATCGCAGAAACAGTGCCCGCGAGGATCGGTGCCTTTTGCGACAAATTAGGCCGACTTTTCCTGAGCTCTGCCGAAAGGAACAACCTTTGGCTGAGCCTTGTCGAGCACAACCTCGCGAGTAATCTTGACGCGGCCCAACACCGAACTGCCTGGCAACTCAAACATCACCGGACCAAGAATGTCTTCCATGATGGCGCGAAGACCACGTGCACCGGTTGCTCGCTCAATAGCCAGCTCAGCCATGGCCTCAAGTGCTGCTTCGTCAAACTCCAACTCGAAACCGTCCAACTCAAACATGCGCTGATACTGCTTGGTTAGAGCGTTCTTAGGCTTGGTCAAGATCTCAAGAAGAGCCGACTTGTCTAGCTCGGTAACGTTAGCGATTACTGGCAAACGACCAATGAATTCAGGAATTAAACCGAACTTGCGAAGGTCTTCTGGCTGAACGTCGGCAAAGATGTCCTTGGTCTCGGCTTTGTTGGCGATTGGCGAACCAAACCCGATTCCCTTCTTGCCAGCACGAGAAGCAATGATCTCTTCAAGACCAGCAAAAGCTCCAGCGACGATGAATAAGACGTTGGTGGTGTCGAGCTGAATGAACTCTTGCTGAGGGTGCTTACGGCCACCCTGAGGAGGAATAGAAGCCACTGTGCCTTCAAGAATCTTGAGCAATGCCTGCTGTACACCTTCACCAGAAACATCGCGGGTGATTGATGCGTTCTCCGATTTGCGAGAAATCTTGTCGATCTCGTCGATGTAAATGATGCCGGTTTCGGCTTTCTTCACATCACCATCGGCAGCCTGTAGAAGCTTGAGCAAAATGTTCTCAACATCTTCACCAACGTAACCAGCCTCGGTTAGCGCGGTGGCATCGGCAACAGCAAAAGGAACGTTCAGACGCTTAGCCAAAGACTGCGCCAGGTAGGTTTTGCCACAACCGGTTGGACCAACCATCAAAATGTTCGACTTAGCGATCTCAATGTCATCGTGAGCCTTGCCAGCGGTGGTCAATGTGCCACGAGAACGCAACCGCTTGTAGTGATTGTAAACAGCAACCGAAAGGGCCTTCTTAGCCTGGTCCTGGCCGATTACGTACTCATCAAGGAAAGCCTTAATTTCGCGAGGCTTTGGTAGATCGATTTCCTCAAGACCAGCAGATATTCCCTGGCCGAGCTCTTCTTCAATAATCTCGTTGCATAGCTCAACGCACTCATCACAGATGAATACTCCGCCACCGGCGATTAGCTTGCGAACCTGCTTTTGACTCTTTCCGCAGAAAGAACACTTCAGGATTTCGCCCGACTCTGACAACTTGCTCATTGTCTAACTATATATCGCAGGGTAGACAAAACGGGCGAGCAACGCCCGCCCGTTTCATACAAGTGATTTACGCGTTTTTGCGGCTGGTTAGAACCTGGTCGATTAGACCGTATTCCAAAGCCTCCGAGGCAATCAAGATCTTGTCGCGGTCTAGGTCGCTCTTAACTTCGGTAACCGAACGCTTCGAGTGCTTCGAAAGGGTCTCTTCCAACCACTCGCGAAGGCGCATGATCTCTTTTGCCTGAATCTCTATGTCCGATGCCTGACCGCGGCCCGACTCCCCTGCAGATGGCTGGTGAATCAAAACACGCGAGTTCGGCAAAGCCAAACGCTTACCCGGAGCACCAGCAGCTAACAACACCGCAGCAGCCGAAGCAGCCTGACCCAAAACAACGGTCTGAATCTGCGGACGGATGTACTGCATGGTGTCATAGATCGCGGTCATCGCGGTGAACGAACCGCCAGGCGAGTTGATGTACATGGTGATGTCGCGGTCTGGGTCTTGCGACTCCAAAACCAACAACTGGGCCATGATGTCGTCTGCGGAAGCGTCGTCAACCTGAACACCTAGGAAGATAATGCGGTCTTCGAAAAGCTTGTTGTAAGGGTTCTGCTCGCGGTAACCGTAGCTAGTGCGCTCGGTGAACGACGGCAGAATGTAGCGGCCCTGTGGGTTTAGAAATTCTGAGTTCATGACTATCCCTTATTTGGTTCCTACGCCGGTGGAACCTGCGGCGTGCTTCTGAATGTGGTCGATGAAGCCGTATTCCAAAGCTTCCTGAGCGGTGAACCAGCGGTCGCGGTCTCCGTCTTTCATAACCTGCTCAACAGTCTTTCCAGTCTGCTCAGCGGTGATCGAAGCCAACTGCTTCTTCATCGAAAGAATAAGTTCAGCCTGGGTCTGAATGTCGTCGGCAGTTCCGCCAAAGCCACCCGATGGCTGGTGAAGTAGAACGCGGGTGTTCGGGGTTGCATAACGCTTACCCTTGGTTCCCGACGACAACAAGAACTGCCCCATCGAAGCACACATACCAATACCAACCGTGACGATGTCGTTCGGCACGTACTGCATGGTGTCGTAGATTGCCATACCAGCGGTGATCGAACCGCCTGGCGAGTTGATGTAAAGGAAGATGTCCTTAGTCGAGTCCTCGGCTGCGAGCAGCAGAATCTTGGCACAAATCTCGTTGGCCATGTCGTCGCGAACTTCACTGCCCAACCAAACAATTCGGTCTTTCAATAAACGTTCGAACGCGCTGTTGCGGTCAAATCCTGCGTCGGCCATCGCCAATCTCCTTCTTCTTGTTGCTAGTAAACGATAACTGCCCGACCCGACAAAACAGGGACATGTTCGCCAATGGCAAAACCCCGAGCCAAAAGACCCGGGGTTTCACTAAAGAACTATTTAGTCGTGGTCGTGACCCTCGTGCGAGTCGCCCGACTGCGCTGCAGCGCCGATGAACGAAGTCAGGTCAACTGCCTTGCCCTTCTTGTCTACAACTTCAGCCTTGGAAAGCAACACGGCTAGCGCCTTACGACGAGCAACCTCGGAAACAAACGACGGAATCTGGTTGTTCTGGTCAATGATCTTGATGAACTCGTTTAGTTCCATGCCGTAGTTCTGAGCCGAGTAGGAAAGGTATTCCAAAATCTCTTGCTCGTTTGGCTTGATCTGCTCAGAATCAGCAACCTCATCCAAGATCATCTGAAGCTGGAATTCACGAGTCGAGTCTGCGGTGACCTCCTTACGGTGAGTCTCGTCTTCCAAACGACCTTCGCCCTCTAGATGACGGTGAACTTCCTGCTCAATCAGCTTCTCCGAAACCGGAACCTTCACAAGCTCAAGAAGCTTGTCGGTTAGCTTGTTACGAGCCTCAACACCTTGGTCGTAAACCTTCGAGGTAGCAACCTGAGCCTCAAGGCCAGCCTTTAACTCCTTCACGGTGTCGAATTCGCTGTATAGCTTTGCAAACTCGTCGTTAACCTCGGGAAGCTCGCGCTCCTTAACAGCCAAAAGCTTCACGGTGATTTCAGATTCCTTACCGGCCTGCTCACCACCAACCAACTTCGACTTGAAAACGGTGGTCTCACCAGCGGTAAGTGTGTCTAGAGCCTCGTCAATGCCGTCAACTAGGTTGCCAGAACCGATTTCGTAGCGTTGTCAACTTCCTTGCCATCGATAACAGCAGTTAAGTCAATCGAAACGAAGTCGCCCTTCTTGGCAGCGCGCTCAACAGTCTTCAAAGTACCAAAACGAGCACGAAGCTTGTCTAGTTCCTCATCAATCTCGATCGGAGCAACCTTTACTTCAGCAACTTCAATCTTCATACCGTCTAGCTTGGCTAGCTTGATCTCTGGACGAACCTCAACCTCAATGGTGAACACCAGGTCACCCTCAAAAGTCTTCTCGTCTGGAGTCTTCTGAACCTCGACCTCTGGGCCAGATAGCGGGCGAAGCTTCTCAGCAACCATGGCCTGCTGGAAAAGTGGGTTCAAACCGTCGTTGATAGCGTGAGCCAAAACAGCACCACGACCAATGCGCTTGTCGATAATCGCTGCAGGAACCTTACCCTTACGGAAACCAGGGATGTTCACACCCTCAGCAATGTGCTCGTATGCGTGATCGATTGATGGGCGAAGTTCCTCAGGAGTTGCCTCCACGGTTAGCTTCACGCGAGTTGGGTTAATACGTTCGACAGATGTCTTCACTGGTTTCTCCGTAGGTTGGCCAAAAGGCCCTAAATAAACGACCACAATCAACTGGTCGGGATGACAGGATTTGAACCTGCAGCCCCCTGTTCCCAAAACAGGTGCGCTACCAAATTGCGCCACATCCCGTTGCAGTTCTGATTTTTCGCAAAACAAAACAACCTTAGTAACTCTATCCCATAAGATAGACCAGTAAGTAAGTTTTCAGAAGAAAACCCTTGCGGGTGTAGCTCAATGGTAGAGCCTCAGTCTTCCAAACTGATGGTGCGAGTTCGATTCTCGTCACCCGCTCCAAATAGGGCCAAACGATTCGGGGGAATTCAATGTCTAAGCAACAAAAAGTTCTAATTCAATCCAAGAATGTGAGCCTTAGTTCTCTTCGCAAATACTTTTTGTTCTTTTTTTGGCTCGGAATTGGGCTTGGCGTAATTTCTTTTTTCCAGCCAGCACAAGTCGGGGTCGCTCTGGGTTCCTGGATTTTTCTCACACTCGGGCTTCTTGGGAAACTTCTGAGCCTCACCGCCGAGGCAATTCTCGAAGGACTGGACGGCAACATGTTCGATCGCGACTATTACGAGTCAAACGAACCCAAAAACAATTAATAACCCTGGCATTTAGGGCAGAAATACAACTTTCGCCCAGCCATAACTTCTAAAACAATGTTCGTTTTGCATTTGCGGCATGGTTCGCCGTTTCTTTTATAAACGTGGTGTCGCTCTGGTTTGCCGGGGTCTTCATCTAGAAACCCATCACGCGTGAGCATGACTCCGTGTTTGACTCCCAGTTCGAGCAGGTAGACGGAGTCTTTCCATAGTTCTTTAATTTGCTTTGGTTTGAGCTGGTTGCCTGGGGTGTGAGGGTTGATCTTTGCTCGGTAGAGAATTTCGGCTCTATAAACGTTTCCGATACCCGCGATGACGTCTTGGTTCATAAGCAATAGGCCGATTGCAGTCTTGGAGTTGCTGATGTTCTTTTGGAAGCGTTTGAACTCGGTGCCGTCGTCGGGGTTTAGTGGGTCTGGGCCGAGTCTTTGTTGGATCTTTGTGAGTTCAGGCGGTTCGATGAGTTCGCAGATGGTTGGGCCGCGAAGGTCGGCCAGGTCGGTTTTGGTGAAGAAGCGGGCTCTGACTTGGCCTTGAACTTCAGGGAGTTCGTTGTCTTTAAGTCTTACGAAGCGCCATTTGCCATAGATGCCGAGGTGAATGCGAAGGGTTTGGCCGTTGTCGAAGTCGAGGAACATCTGTTTGCCGATGGCCCAGGCTTTGTTGAGCTTCTGGTTAGAGATGAGTTTGGCGCTGGCCGAGAAGCGGCCTTGAGGAGAGTCGACGGTTAGTGGTTTACCGGCAAACAGTTCGTTGAAGCTGTTTGCGATTCGATGAACTGTGTGACCCTCGGGCAATTAGAGCTGAACCTCGCCGGAGGTTTCGTAGTTGGCAATCTTGTTGATTCTTCTCACGTGGCGCTCGTCGTTGCTGAACGGTTCGGCGATGAAGAGTTTGATTAGATGAAGCACTTCTTCTTGAGTGTGCTGTCTTGCTCCAACTGCGACGACGTTGGCGTTGTTGTGTTCGCGGGCTAGTTTGGCGGTTGATTCGTTCCAAACCAGGGCTGCACGGATGCCTTCAACCTTGTTGGCTGCGATCTGTTCGCCATTTCCCGATCCACCTAGGACGATTCCGAGGGCTTCGACGCCAGCTTTTTCATCGGCGGTTACCGCGAGCGCAGCATTGATGCAGAAGCCTGGGTAGTCGTCTAGGGCGTCATAGTGGTCTGGCCCGTGGTCGAAAACGTTGTGACCGTCGCGGGTCAGTTCTTCGATTAGGTAGTGAGAAAGTTCTAAACCTGCGTGGTCGGTGGCGATGTGGATGCGCATAGTGTCTAGGCTAGACGAGAAAGCATTATTGGATCGACAGGAAACTAAACATGCCAGGTGAAAACCTAACCAGAATTGAAGCCAGCGAGCGCGCGGAACTACTCAACGTTGAGTCTTACCGCATTGAACTGGACCTAACTACTTCGGAAACTACCTTCCGTTCAAAGACGACTGTTAGCTTTGAAGCGAAGGCTGGTTCTTCAACTTTTATCGATGCCATAACCGAGACTGTGCACTCGATCACCCTGAATGGCGAGACCCTTCCTGTTTCGTTGGCCGATGGCGTGCGTATTGAGCTTCCTAAGCTTGCGGCTTCGAATGAGCTCGTGGTTGACGCCGACATGTTCTACATGAACACCGGTGAAGGTCTGCACCGCTTCGTTGACCCTGTCGACGGTGAGGTTTACCTCTACTCACAGTTCGAGGTTCCAGACAGCCGTCGT
>JBIKJD010000048.1:0-7094 GCA_044361205.1 Rhodoluna sp. | reverse complement strand
CCACCATCACTATTTCGGTTGACCAGGCAGCAACTCGACTAGCGGATCTCCTCGGAATGGAAAATGACGCAGTGTTGCGCAAGTTTTCGGGAACTGGAACGTATGCCAACCTCGCAAAGAAAGTCAATTCAACTGTCATGGCAAGTATCGAAAGTCTCGATCTGCCTTGGCTGTGGTTCGATACATATACATCTCGAAGCTATCCACACGGAGCTGTCGCAGGAAACCTACTTGGTTTCATAACCTCTGACGGAGAGACCAAAGCCGGACTCGAAAGCAAAATGGATAAGTGTCTCGCTGGTGTCGATGGCAAGGAATCCTATGAACGAGGCGCGGACGGTATTCGTATTCCAGAGAGTGCGGTAGTAACCACTCCCGCGGTGAACGGGGGGAATCTGAAACTAACTATTGACACAAATTTGCAGTATTTCTCGCAGCAGGTTTTAGAAGCAGCAGTGAAGAGTGAAAATGCCGACTACGGGACAGCTATTGTCATCGAGGTTAAAACAGGAAAACTGCTCGTTGCTGCGGAAGCTCCGACAGTAGACCCAAATAATCCTGGTGCATCTAAAGAGCGTGATCGCCAGACCAAGATTTTCACCGAGAGCTTCGAGCCTGGTTCCACAATGAAAATGGTGACGGCGGCCAGTGCCATCGATTCAGGAGTAGCAACTCCGACAACGCGAGTGACAGCACCATACAAAATGAAGATGCCTTGGGACAACATTTGGATTAAGGACTCAACGTTCCACCCCACACTTAAACTAACTCTCACAGGCGTACTTAGAGACAGTTCGAACACCGGAATCATCAAAATCGGTGGATTAATGGAACGTTCCACAAGGGTGGACTACTTCAAAAAGTTTGGCTTCGGTGCTAAAACTTCCCTGAACATGAGTGGGGAGTCCGGTGGAATTCTAGGAGACCCCAAGACCTGGGATCTCCAAACCGATGTGAACAGCATGTTCGGTCAAGGAGTTGCGGTTACCCCCATCCAAATGGCCTATGCCTATCAGGCAATCGCCAATGGTGGAGTTCGACTATCTCCTCAACTTTTTGAATCATGCACCAAAGCCAATGGAGAAGTTCAGACCTTCCCTGCGGCACCGCCGGTTCGAGCTGTTTCTGAAAAAGCAGCCAGAGATACTGTGGCGATGTTAGAAAAAGTCGTTGAAGAGGGGCACATCGGCCGAACCGCGAGCGTCGCGGGTTATCGCGTTGGAGGGAAAACCGGTACCGCACAAATCAAGCAAGGTGCTTCGTATGGAAATCTTTACGCAATTTCATTTGCGGGTTTAGCTCCCGCCAATGACCCTGAATTTGTTGTCGCCGTGATGATTTACAAATCCAGAACGACCGGAAGTTCAATCGGTGCGACTCCGGTCTTCAAGCAAATCATGCAGCAAACTCTTCGCACCTACCGGATCCCACCATCGACTACACAATCAAGAGACATCCCAACGGAGTGGCAGTGACTAAAGAGCAGATTCCGCCAACAATCCGCCCAGATCTCGTAGAGCCGGTTGAACTTGGGTTAATCATCGAGACCTTTGGCATTAGGCGTGTCTCAGGCAGCTCGGCAGTAAAGGTGACCGGCATCTCAATGAACACCGGTGATTTGCGACCTGGCGATTTATTCGTTGCCATGCCCGGGCTGAAAACACACGGCGCCAAGTTTGCTCAAAAGGCAATCGAACTTGGTGCAGTTGCTATCGTGACTGATCAAGCCGGCCTCGATGAAATGGCCGTTGTCGATGTCCCTGTTCTGCTTTTGGAGCAACCACGATCACAACTCGGAGCACTTGCGGCATATGTTTATGGCAACGGAAACGGTTCGATGCCGACGATTTACGGCACTACTGGCACCAATGGAAAAACATCGACCACTTACATTTTGGAAGCAATACTAAGGCAGCTTGGCGAGGTGACCGGTTTAACCTCAACCGCCGAACGACACATCGCTGGCGAAGTTGTAGTGAGTAGATTAACTACCCCAGAATCCACTGAAATGAATGCGTTGATTGCGCGCATGAGAGAGCGTGAAGTAACTTCCATCGCAATAGAGGTTTCCGCCCAAGCTTTAACGCAGTATCGAGTTGATGGGCTGAAATTCGACGTGGTCGGTTTCACAAACCTAAGTCATGACCACTTGGATGATTATCCGAACATGGACGAATATTTGCTAGCAAAAGTTCAACTATTCAGACCGGAGCGAGCTCGTTTGGGTGTCGTTTGCCTAGATTCGCAGTATGGTCAGGATTTTCGGAGCAAGTCTTTGATTCCCACGAAAACCATCTCGATGGATCCGACCAAGAACGCCGACTATTTGGTCACTGTAACCGCAGAAGAGCCCGGTCGCACGAAGTTTTTTGTTGAAACCCCGTCGGGTAAAAAAATTGAATCTGAGCTTCCAATAATCGGCGCACACATGGCCGCCAACGCTGGATTAGCAATAGCCATGATGATTGAAGCAGGACACTCGGAGTCCAAGATTGCAGCGGCACTCGCCAAGGGAATTGCATGTTACTTACCTGGCCGAACCGAATTGGTTTCCCCTATAGGTGCACCTGCGGTTTATGTGGATTTTGGACATAGCCCAGATGCCTTTTTGAACACGCTTGCCGCAGTTCGAAAAGTTACCGTTGGCAAAGTCGTGATGCTTTTCGGTGCGGATGGCGATCGAGATGCAACCAAGCGCCCAGCGATGGCTCAGACTGCCGTTCTCGGGAGCGATATCCTTGTGATTACCGATCACCACCCCAGATTCGAAGACGCAGCCTCAATCCGTGCAACTCTTCAGGCGGCAGCCGAACTGGCTAGGCCCGACGCCGAGATCTATAACGTTTCCCCACCAGAAGCTGCCATCGTCAAAGCTGTTTCGTTGGTTGGTCCAGGTGATGCGATTCTCTGGGCAGGACCGGGCCACCAAGATTACCGAGACATCAGGGGAGTCAGAACTCCATACAGTGCGAGAGCGCTGGCTAGACAGGCGCTGAAAGAGGCTGGTTGGAAATGATTGAGCTTACACTTTCGGAAATCTCAAAAATATTGGGAGGCGATTTACGAGGTGCCGATGCGACAGTTTTCGGATCAATTGAAACAGATTCACGTCTCCTTCAAGCGGGTTCCTTGTTTTTTGCTAAACCAGGGGCGGTGACTGACGGTCATAATTTCCTAGCTGATGCAAAACTCGCGGGAGCAGTTGCCGCCGTCGTGGAAAGATTTCAGGAACAAATTGATATTCCGCAAATCGTCGTTCGTGATTCAGTCGTTGCACTAGGGCAGTTGGCCGCCGAGGTTCTAAAACGGGTTAGAGCAGAAAGCGACATAAAGGTTATAGGAATAACCGGATCTAACGGTAAGACCAGCACTAAAAACATGCTGGGTGCAATTCTCAGTAAATTTGGACCAACTATTTCGCCTGTCGAGTCGTTCAACAATGAAGTTGGAGCCCCAATCTCGATTCTGAGAGTAGACAAGAAGACCAAATTTTTAGTGGTGGAGCTGGGCGCCGATGGCTTGGGCAGCATTAAATACTTGGCTGAGATCGCTAAGCCAGACATTGGAGTTGTATTAAAAGTGGGAATGGCTCACGCGGGCGAATTCGGCGGTATTGAGGTGACCGCGAGGATCAAGGCTGAACTTCCCCAGGCGCTCAGCAATAATGGTCTCTTCATCTACAATTCCGATGATTCTGAAGTCGTGAAAATGTTGCAAACGACCGCAGCTAAACCAAAATCTTTTGGAACCAACCTTCAAGCTGATTACCGTTTCGACGACGTCAATTTGGGAATCGACGGAACGTCGGCTGTGGTTCACTTTCCAGGAAACAAAAGCTCTAGGGTGTCCCTGAGGATTTTGGGAGAACATCAACTGATGAACGCGACTGCCGCACTCGCTGTCGCAAATGAATTGGGGCTTTCTTTGGATGTGGCAGTTGCCGCGCTGGAAGAGCTTCCCATGGCGGAACGTTGGCGAATGCAATTGACGAACCGTTCCGATGGAGTATCAGTCATCAACGACGCGTACAACGCTTCGCCAGAGTCTATGAAGGCAGCGCTGCAGACCCTCGCCCAACTTGGGAAGTCCGGTCGAAGAACGATTGCCGTGCTTGGAGAGATGGCCGAACTTGGAGAATTCTCGAGAGGCGCGCATGATGAGCTTGGAAGATTGGTTGTCCGATATAACATTTCGAAGTTGGTAGTTGTCGGTTCAGCCGCCAAATTGATCCACATGGGAGCCATGCAAGAAGGATCATGGGATGGGGAATCAGTCTTTTTCGATTCAACATCCGACGCTTTGGAACATATCCGTGAAATGCTAGTCGCTGGCGACATCGTCTTGGTCAAATCTTCGAAATCGGCGAACTTGAGATATTTAGGCGATGACCTATTGGAGGTTTCGGTTTGAAGTCAATAATTCTCGCGGGCGCGATAGCAATGGCTTTCACGCTTTTTGCTACACCCGGATTCATTTGGCTGTTCAAAAAAATTGGTTGGGGGCAGTTCATTCGAGATGACGGCCCAAAGACTCACCACACAAAGCGCGGAACACCGACGATGGGCGGAATCGCGATTATTCTTGGCGCAGTCATTGCGGTCTTTGGCGCCAAATTCTTCAATGGTGAGCCAGTCAGTCTTTCCGCCTTACTTGTTTTATTCATGATGGTTGGTCTCGGTCTGATTGGTTTTATCGACGATTTCATAAAGACTCACAGGCAGCGATCTCTTGGCCTGAGCGGTTGGGCGAAGATCATCGGGCAGGGAGTGGTCGCTGTTGCCTTTGCCATAATGGCACTTCAAATAAAAGACGAAACTGGGTGGTCTCCTGCTTCAGCCTCAATTTCCATCGTTCGTGACACTGACCTCGATCTCATGTCATTCGGTCCGATTCTCGGTTTAATTCTCTTTATTATCTGGATTTACTTCCTAGTCGCAGCGACGTCAAATGGTGTGAATATCGCAGACGGGCTAGACGGTCTAGCAACCGGTTCATCTGCAATGTCGATAGGCGCCTACGCCGTTATTGGCTTCTGGCAGTTCAACCAGTCTTGCTTCAGAGATCCGCTGATTCAGAACTGTTATGAGGTAAAGGATTCTCTTGACCTCGCCGTAGTTGCCTCAGCTATCGTTGGTTCACTCATTGGCTTCCTATGGTGGAACACTTCACCAGCTCAAATCTTCATGGGGGACACCGGTTCTTTAGGGCTGGGTGGTGCTTTGGCGGCGCTTGCAATCTTGACCCACACAGAGTTGCTTTTGATTCCAATCGGCGGAATCTTCGTGATCGTAACCGGGTCAGTAATCATCCAGCGCGTGTACTTTAAGATCACTAAATGGCGAACTGGCACAGGTAAAAGAGTGTTCTTGATGAGCCCATTGCACCACCACTTTGAACAGAAGGGGTGGGAGCAAATAACCATCGTCGTTCGTTTTTGGCTGATTGGCGCTCTCTGCGTACTATCGGGTGTTGGGGCATTCTATTGGGAATGGACCTACGCCTAAATCATGAGCAAACTGGACAGCATTAGCAGTTGGCACTCCGATTGGACTGAACTCAGAGTCGTAGTTTTTGGACTTGGGGTATCTGGATTTTCTGTGGTTGACACACTTCGTGAGCTCGGGAGCGAAGTCCTGGTGGTGGCTGATTCGGCGAGCCCTGAATACGAGGATCTCCTAAGTGTTCTCGGTGCTCAAAAGATTATCGGGCAATCTTTTGAGAAAGTGTTGCCCTCAATCGATGACTTCAAGGCCGATCTCGCTGTCGTTTCGCCCGGTTTTGCTCCTTCGTCTCATGAAGTTCGATGGGCCGAGCATTCAGGGGTTCCGATCTGGACCGACATCGATCTGGCTTGGCGATTACGAGACAAACTGGGAAAGCCCGCTGACTGGATTTGCGTCACCGGCACCAATGGGAAAACCACGACGGTTCAACTTGTGACCCATATTCTGCAGACTGCTGGGCTCCGCGCTTTGTCCTGCGGCAATATTGGGGTCCCGATCCTCGATGCCGTCAGGGATGAGTTGGGATTCGATGCTCTGGTGGTTGAGTTGTCGAGTTTTCAACTCCACTATGTCGGAGAAATAAAACCTTTTGCAGCCGCGGTTCTAAACGTCGAATTGGACCACATTGATTGGCACGGTTCATTCGATGCCTACAGTGAAGCCAAAGCCAAGATTTTTGAAAACGTCGAAAGCGCCTGCGTTTACAATCTGGCGGATCCAAAAACTGTCCGAATGGTTGAGAATGCGGATGTTCAGGAGGGTGCCAGGGCCATTGGATTCGGTTTAGGGTTCCCTGGGCCTTCGAGCATCGGTTTTGTTGAAGATCTATTGGTCGACAACGCTTACTCTCCAATGAGAAAGGCAAAAGAGATCGAGCCTTTAGCTACCATTGAGCAGATTTCTAGAGTTGGCGTGGTTTCAAAGCACCTACTTCAGAATGTTGCCGCAGCCGCCGCGCTTGCTAGGGCCTTCGGTGTTCCTGCCCTTGCCATTGGTGAAGCTATCTCGACCTTCAGAATGGATGCCCACAGGATTGAATTGATTTTAGAACGCGATGGGATTTCATTTGTTGATGATTCCAAGGCCACCAATCCTCATGCCACCTCGGCTAGTTTGAATTCCTTTGAGTCAGTGATTTGGATCCTTGGAGGACTCCTTAAAGGCGTTGACATTTCCACCTTGGTGTCTGAAGTGTCTGACCGCGTTAAGGCAGCTGTGGTGATTGGAATTGATCGATCCGCAGTTATCGAAGCATTTGCAGAGGTCGCACCCCAAATTCCACTGGTAGAGGTGGGTGATGGTGAAGACATTATGGGGAGAGCTCTCGATGCCGCACTTGGTTTCGCCACTTCGGGTGACACTGTTTTGTTGGCTCCGGCGGCTGCGTCGATGGACCAATTCAACGACTATGCGGATCGTGGTCAGAAGTTCAGCGCGGCTGTGAGGAAGCACTTCGGGGTTAATGATGAAACCTAAATTTAGTCCTCGAAACTTACTGAATCAAGGTCTTGTCGGCCTGTCGCATATGGTTCGAACGGTGTTTGTCGGACAGTCCAGGGAATTTAAGATTCTAGTTTTTATCGTTACCTT
>JBIKJD010000047.1:0-7331 GCA_044361205.1 Rhodoluna sp. | reverse complement strand
TTCTCCAGTGTCGCCTCGTCAATCATTTCCGATCCGCCCAAACATTCGGCAACGTCGTCGCCCGTCAGTTCAACGTGCAAACCACCCGGAGTAGTTCCCGCGCCGTGATGCACCTCAAAAAATCCACGAACTTCATCCATGACGTCGTCGAATCGGCGAGACTTGTAACCATTCTTGGTGGTAATTCCATTACCGTGCATTGGGTCAGTGATCCAAAGGGGTTTGGCGCCTAGGTCACGCACTGCTTCTACAAGCTTGGGGAGTTCCTCGCGAATTTTCCCAGCACCCATTCGCGTGATGAAGGTTAGACGACCCGGCTCACGCTGGGGGTCGAGTCTCTCGATTAGTAACGTCACGTCTTCTACGGAAGTGGTAGGCCCAAGCTTTACCCCGATGGGGTTGCGAACACGGGAGAGAAAGTCCACATGCGCGTTCTCGAGTTGCCTAGTGCGTTCGCCAATCCAAACCATGTGGCCGCTGGTCAGATATGGATTTCCGGTTCTTGAATCGATGCGGGTCATTGGTCGTTCGTAGTCCAAAAGCAATGCTTCGTGGCTCACATAAAATTCGGTGGTACGAAGTGACTCGAAATCGGCGCCACAGGCTGCCATGAACTTTATTGCTCGGTCAATTTCTTTTGCCAATGACTCGTAACGAATGTTGGCTGGGTTCTCACTAAAGCCTCGGTTCCATTCGTGAACTGAGCGCAAGTCCGCAAATCCACCCTGAGTAAACGCTCGAATCAGGTTCAAAGTTGACGCAGAAGTGTTGTAAGCCTTCAGCATGCGCCAGGGGTCGTTGGCTCTAGATTCTGCCGTGAACTCGTAGCCATTTACAGCATCCCCGCGGTAAGCCGGAAGAGTAATCTCACCCCGTGTTTCGTCGTTGGATGAACGCGGCTTGGCAAACTGTCCCGCCATTCTGCCCATCTTTACCACTGGCATTGAGGCGCCGTAGGTAAGTACCACAGCCATCTGTAGCAAGGTCTTTACTCGATTACGAATGCGGTCTGCGGTTGCATCCGCAAAAGTCTCAGCGCAATCTCCACCCTGGAGCAAGAATGCCTTGCCAGCAGCAGCATCTGCTAGGCGCAACTTCAACTGGTCGACTTCACCTGCGAAAACCAATGGGGGCTGTTTAGCCAACTCTGTTCGAACCTTGGCCACCTCATCCAGGTCAGTCCAAATCGGCTGTTGGGCGGCCGGAAGCTTTGTGTAATTGTCTAAACCAGCAAGGATGTCGTTCATGATCTGGCTTACCTCGCGCGAGCGCGCTTTTCTTTCATCGTAGAAGCGTAGGTGTCGACGTACTCTTGGCCGCTAAGTTTCATCAGCTCGTACATGATTTCATCGGTGACGGCTCGCAACACAACACGGTCACCTTCCATTCCGTCGAAACGAGAAAAGTCCAAGGGCTCCCCCACAATGATTCCGATTCGGCGGATTCTAGGAAGTCGTCTACCAATTGGTTGAACTTTCTCGGTGTCGATCATTGCAACTGGAACCACTGGAACCTTGGCTTCGAGTGCCATTCGAGCGATACCGGTGCGACCGCGGAAAAGCCTTCCGTCAGGTGATCTGGTGCCTTCAGGGTAAATGCCGAGCACCTGACCCTGACCCAATACCTTTAGTCCAGTGTTAAGAGAAGCCTCGGAAGCCTTGCCCCCAGAGCGATCGATTGGTAGTTGTCCGGTTGCCTTGAAGAACCATCTGGTAAGTGCACCCTTGATCCCCTTTCCCGTGAAGTACTCGCTTTTCGCCAGAAATACGACGGGCCGTCGGGATTGCAGAGGAAGAAAAATCGAGTCAGAGAAGGAGAGGTGGTTGCTCGCGAGAATCACGGCTCCATTGCTCGGGATGTTTTCAAGTCCGCGGACCCAAGGCCTAAAAAGAGCTTTGAGAATTGGTCCGAGCAGGAAGTTTTTCAAGATGAAATATGCCATCTTCTAACCTCCGTTCAACCTTATTAGTTTAGCGAGCGCTGAGTTCGGCTCGCGCCAGATCGGCAGCACCGACAACTCCAGCATCATTCACGAATTGAGCCGCAACTATTTTTAGCTCAGGGTGGTAGCCTCTCGCCGAGAGTGAGCCCAAGTATGCCTCACGCATTGGTTCGAGCAACAAATCTCCGGCAGCGGCTACCCCACCGCCAATCACGACAATCTCTGGATCTAAAACAGCAGCAATTGTTGCAATGGTTTTCCCGAGGGCAATACCCATTTCACGCAAAAGCTCCAACGATCCAGGATCTCCCTCGCTCAAAGCTTGATATACCTGAACCCCAGTGAGTTCTCCATTGTTCTCTAATCGCAACTGAGCCAGGCGAGAACCTTTCTTGGGGTCGCTGTCCGCGAGTTCGACGGCGGATCGGAGAAGAGCTGTTCCCGACCCATATTGCTCGATGCAGCCGTTCCGCCCGCATCCACAGAGTCGCCCATTTGGAATGTGCCTCATGTGCCCTAATTCTGCTGCAACGCCAAATCCACCACGTAGCAACTTACCGTCCGTGATGATTGCCCCGCCAACACCGGTTCCAATAGTCAACATGACCATGTGACGATAGCCGCGACCGGCGCCGTATCGGTACTCAGCCCAACCGGCAGCATTCGCATCGTTATCGATAAAGACAGGTATGTCCAATTTTGCGTCTAGTTTGGCTTTGAATGGCTCATTCCTCCAAGAGAGGTTGGGCGCGTAGACAACATGAGCGCGTTCCGCATCCACAAAACCTGCCGCGGCCACGCCAGCTGCTGCGACGTCCTGGCCATCTTTGAGTTCATTGATCATGTTGACCACAACGTCGGCTATGGCATCGGCATCCGTGGCCGGAGTTGGCACGCGAATTTCCCGAACAATCGCTCCTTCGGCATCGACCAGCGCACCGGCTATTTTTGTGCCGCCGATGTCAATGCCGATTCCAAACATGTTTCCTACCTGAAATAACGATTTTCTTTTTTGAAGCCTGATTTTCCAGTTTAAGCCCTTGCAAGCGACCCGAAGCCCGTAGAGTTTTAGAAACTAAGCGATAGGAAAACCATGAAAACCTATGATATCGACCCAATTGTTACTTCCGCTAATACTGTAAACATCACTGATCTCCTCGTTGACCGAGTTCGAGAAACTCCCAAGGTTGCATTGTTCGCAATAGAACAGTCGGATGGCACCTGGCTAGATATGTCTGCCGAAGACTTCCACACGCAGGTCGTCGCAGTTGCTAAGGGGCTAATCGCATCTGGCATCCAACCCGGCCAGGCAGTTGCCATCATGAGCAAGACCCGCTACGAATGGACCCTGATTGACTTTGCCATCTGGTTTGCCGGGGCCGTCTCAGTCCCAATTTACGAGAGCTCTTCTCCCACCCAGATGCAGTGGATTATCTCCGACAGCGACTCGGTGGCTGTTTTCCTAGAAACTGCAGAACACCTAGAGCGTTTTGAAAGCATCAAGGGTTCCGTGCCTCTGGCTCGTCAGGTGTTTCGCCTAGATGACAATTCAATTGAGCAGCTGATTCAAAGAGGCCGAGAAATCGATGACGAAACTCTAGAACAGCGACGCACTCGCGCCGGACTTTACGATCTTGCAACAATCATTTACACCTCGGGAACCACGGGCGTACCTAAGGGCTGCGAGCTACTCCACCGTGGATTCGTAGAGCTAAGCAAGAATGCTTACTTGGAAATGCCAGAAGTTCTAGTTACTGGTAGAAGCACCCTTTTGTTCCTGCCACTAGCTCACGTTTTCGCTCGATTCATCGAGGTAATTACCGTTCACGTTGGAATCAGGGTTGGTCACAAGGCGGATGCCAAAGACGTTGGCCCTGCGATGGTCTCCTTCAAGCCTGACTTCCTCTTGGCAGTTCCGAGAGTTTTTGAAAAGGTTTACAACGCGGCTGAACAAAAGGCGGAAGCTGGCGGCAAGGGAGACATCTTCCGTAAGGCCGCTCTGGTAGCAGTTGACTATGCCCGTGAAAAAGAACAGAAGGGTTCGGCAAGCCTCGGTCTAACCGTGAAGCATGCCCTCTTCAACGTTTTGGTCTACAAAAAGATTAGAGCTGCAATGGGCGGGAAGTTGATGTACGCAATTTCGGGTGGAGCGCCACTTGGATCACGCTTGGGTTATTTCTTTGCAGGTATCGGTCTAACCGTACTTGAGGGATATGGTCTTACCGAAACCACGGCACCGGCGATGATTGCGCGTCCAAGCCAAGTCAAAATCGGAAAAATTGGTCGAGTCCTTCCTGGCTGTGGCGTAAAAATCGCCGCCGATGGTGAGATCCTGCTTCGGGGAAACAACATCATGCGTGGCTATTGGAGAAACCCTCAGGCGACTTCAGACACTTTTGACGGAGATTGGTTCAAGTCTGGCGACATCGGCGAATTGGACGAAGATGGCTTCCTCACTATCACAGGTCGCAAGAAAGAAATTCTGGTCACCGCCGGCGGTAAGAACGTTGCACCAGCCGGTCTCGAAGACCCGCTACGCGCCCACCCAATCATTGGTCAAGTCGTTGTGGTAGGTGACAAGAAGCCTTTTGTTAGCGCACTCGTGTCGCTGGATTCAGAGATGCTTCCGGTTTGGCTAAAGAACCATGGTGGAAATGAAAAGTTGACCGTTGCAGAGGCAGCCAAGGACCCTAAGGTGCTTGCCGAAATTCAAACTGCGGTCGACCGGGTCAACAAGTCATTCTCAACCGCTGAGTCAATCAGAAAGTTCGTGGTCATAGACGCAGAACTGACCGAGGCATCCGGACACCTAACTCCGAGCCTCAAGATTAAGCGTGAAGCGGTGGCCAGAGACTTTGCAAAGGAAATTGCAGAACTTTATTCGGACGTTAAAGGCGATATCGATCGAGCAGTCAACTTCTAGAACCAACTGGTTTGACGAAGTTTGCGCATAGCCTCTTTGCGATTTTCTCGACTTAGGCGATCTAGATAAACCTCACCATTGAGGTGGTCGCATTCGTGCTGAAGGGCTTGGGCTAAAAGACCCGTACCAGAAACTTGGATCACTTCACCGTCTAGATTCAAACCTTCGGCAGTGGCGTTCGCGTATCTTGGTGTCGGTTCCCAAAGCTCTGGAACTGAAAGGCATCCCTCTGGAATTTCCAGCAGTTCGCCAGAAACCTCGACGATTCGAGGATTAATCAGATAGCCCAATTCACCGTTGACGTAGTAGCTAAAAGCTTGCAAGCTAACCCCAATCTGAGGTGCCGCAACCCCAGCGCGACCAGGCAGCTGTGTGGTTTCCAGCAGGTCCTGAACGAGGTCGCGAACGGATTGATTAATTTCTAAAATTGGCTCACACTTGGTGCGAAGGACGGGGTCGCCATAAAGGCGAATTTCTCTAACCGCCACTATGCCGGGTTGTTTAGACCGTCAACGACCAGCGCCGCTAGTTCGCGAGCTGCCTCGCGGGTGTGCGGTTTGAGTTGGTTGAACTTAATCACTGAGCCAGCTGCCAAAGCGGGATCATAAGGAATACGAACAACGTCACGAACGCGAGTCTTGAAGTGTTGTTCGATCTCATCAATTTTGACCAGGTTGGTGGCTTGGGTTGCGGTGTTCAGAGCGACGATAGAGTTTCTCACCAGGTCGCCATAGCCGTTTGCTTCCAGCCAGGTAAGGGTTTCCGATGCCAATCTTGCCTCGTCTACCGAACCACCAGAAACAATTACCAGACCGCTGGCGCGCTGCAAGGTAGGCCTCATTACGGAGTGAACAATTCCGGTTCCACAGTCGGTCAACACCACAGAATAGTAACGAGCGGCCATGTCAGCAACCACGTTGTAGTCACCCTCGTCGAAGGCTTCGGACAGCATTGGATCAGAATCTGAAGCCAAGACATCCAATCGCGTTGCATCTCTTGAGATCATGGTCGAAAACTCGGTGAACCCATCAATGGCCGCTGCGCGGTTCACAACATCGCGAACGGTAAATCGGGTCGACTTACTTACTCGCTCTGCCAAAGTGCCTCTGTCTGGGTTGGCATCGATTGCGACCACACGGTCTTCGCGGACCAACGCTAGAGCCATTCCGAGTAACGTAGTGACCGTGGTCTTGCCCACTCCGCCCTTTCGGGTTAGAACTGGAACAAACTTCGCTCCGCCCTCAAAAACGGCACTTATACGTGCGTCTAAAGCTTTGCGTTCTCGAACCTTGCGTGAATCGCCCGGGTTGAAAGTTTTGAGAGTCGCATAGTAAACGAATTTGCGAAAGCCGCCTTCAGGTGCTGGGCGGTTTCTCGAACCGCTGTCAATCAAGCGGTCTGCGGTCAACATCGCGGCTGGCTCAGGCTGGTCGAAGATGTCTCCGCGTAATTGATCTCGGCGCGTGTAGTTGGTTCTCCTGGTGATTGGGCCAGTGTCGGTGCCTGGTTCGCGAGCCGGTGTAACTTCGGGAACAATTTCGATGGCAGCGGTGCCAGGAGAGAGCTCTACGCTGGCAGCATCAACTACACCGTCGGCTAGGGTGTGCGACTTTTCCTCAGGGCTAGCCTTGCTCTTTTTCTTATCGCCAAACGCCATGAGAACTCCAATCGGTGAATCTAAAACACAAGTCTATCTTTTTGTGAAGACACTATTTGTTTTCGATTACCAAAATCAGGTCACCTGACTCAACCGCTTGATTTTTGCCAATGGCGATTCTGCGAACCACTCCCGCTTGAGTTGCAGTTATTGTGGCTTCCATCTTCATCGCCTCGATAATCGCCACCGGTTGCCCAATTTCAACATGAACTCCCTCAACCACCGTGACCGTAACTGCTCCCGAGAAAGGGGCAGCAACGTGGCCCAAGTTCGCTGCGTCGGCTTTTTCCGCTTGCGGGGTTTCAACTGAAATCTTTTTATCGCGAACGTCAATCGGGCGCAGCTGGCCGTTCAGGGTTGCCATCACGGTGCGGTTGCCCTTGGTGTCAGGCGATCCAATCGCTTCCAAACCAACGAATAATTGAACACCCTTCGCAATTTCAACGACGTGCTCTCTCCCCTGTTCCAAACCGTACAGGTAATCAATGGTTTCAACCTGATCCAAGTTGCCGTAGGCCGCGCGCATCGCTAGGTATTCCTCGGTCGGGCCAGGGAACAACAATCGGTTGAGCGCCGCTCGAATCTCAGCCGAAGAACCGGTTCGCAATGTATTTAGGTCTTCCTCAGAAACAGGCGTGATTCCAAACTTGAGATTTCGACCAGCTAGAACCTTGGTTCTAAACGGCTCTGGCCAACCACCGGGGAGGTCTCCGAGTTCACCTGCCATAAAGCCGATGACCGAATCAGGCACGTCGTAGTTTTGCGGATTTTCAGCAAAGTCTTTCGGGTCGGCGTTTATGGCAACTAAA
>JBIKJD010000136.1:0-3129 GCA_044361205.1 Rhodoluna sp. | reverse complement strand
TATTGCTTCAGGCAACCGAACTTATCGTGAACTCGCAGTTTGGTTCAACCTCGATGCTTCAGCGAAAGTTGCGTGTTGGATTCGCCAAGGCGGGTCGCCTGATGGACCTCCTAGAATCGCGCCAGATCGTTGGACCAAGCGAAGGCTCCAAAGCTCGTGAAGTTCTGGTTAAGCCAGAAGACCTAGCGACCGTTCTGGCTAGCCTGCGTGGCGAACCAGGAGCCAAAACTTCTACCGACGTTGCAAATGCTGCCAACCGGATCGACCAGGGTTCGATGGCTGCTGGTGAGTTCGAAGAGTTCATTCCTAAGGGCGACCCAGACGAAGGCGAGGAAGACGCCTGGATTCTCACCGGTCGCGACCAGTGAATCTCCCAAACTCGATAACCGTGGGCCGAATCCTCTTGGCCCCGATTTTCGTGTTGGTATTACTCAGTTTTCCGGAACCAGCTGCGCACGAGCGGTGGATTGTGGTCACGCTCTTCGTTCTCGCCAGCGCAACTGATGGAGTCGATGGTGCTTTAGCCAGGCGTCGCAATCAGGTCACAAACCTGGGCAAAATCCTGGATCCAATTGCCGACAAGGTTTTGATCGGGGGAGCGTTGGTTGCGCTTTCGGCTCTCGGACAAGTTCCTTGGTGGGTTACCGCGATAATTTTGTTTCGTGAACTTGGGATCACCGCCTATCGGTTCATGGTGATCCGAGACCGAGTTATTGCCGCCTCCGGTGGAGGCAAGTTCAAGACAGTAATGCAGTCGGTTGCGGTTGGTTTTTACCTCTCACCGCTTGCAGGCTATTGGGAACCGTTCGCTTATTTGCAGTTGTTCTTGCTCTACTTTGCGCTAGCCCTAACCATCACCAGCGGAGTTCAATATCTAATGGCAGCTCGCAAGTGAGCGCGAAGGCAATTCTCGAGCAGCTTAGAAGCTCGGGTCAGAAGTTGATTTTTGCCGAGTCCATCACGGGTGGCTTACTTGCCGACGAATTCATCCGGGAACCGGGCGCCTCAGATGTCGTCCTAGGTTCCGAAGTCACCTACGCAAACGAACTCAAGAGCGCGCTATTAGGGGTGGACGAAGACCTACTCGAGGATAAGGGTGCGGTTTCGTCCGAAGTGGCATTGGCCATGGTTCAGGGCGTTTATGCGGTCGGGCTGGGTGCCTCTGACTTAGAGACGGGCCAGTTGCTCGCCGTTGCCACCACCGGCAACGCAGGTCCTTCTGGCTCACCCGTTGGGCAGGTTTTTCTCGCACTTACCGATGGCAAGCTGAAAAAGGTTCGTGAGTTTAATTTCAAGGGTTCACGTGAAGAAATTCGACGCCAGGCTGTGGACACAGCCGTTGCCATGATCTGGGAACAAATCAAGCCATAAGCCTGTTTATCCCTCCACTACAACTTTCAGGTAACTCCAAGTTTTATTGGTAAAACTTGTCAGTGGTAACAGGTAAGTTAATTAGCAGGAGGTACCAAATGGTTCTAGTGCGTCACGAGATTGGTGAGGTTCTGCGCGACATTCGTATGTCAAAGCGCCAGACTCTGCGCCAGGTCGCAGCTCGCGCTGCAGTCGCTCTCGGTTACCTCAGCGAGATTGAGCGTGGACAGAAGGAAGTATCTTCAGAGCTACTGTTCTCGATTTCCGAAGCCCTCGACGTACCGATTTCTCAGGTCATGCGTGAAGTCTCAGACCGACTAGCGGTTGCCGAAGGAATACACTTCCCAGACACAGTGCCAGCCGAACTTGTGGCATCTTTCGATTCGTCGCTTCTTAACGCCTAAGTTTCTTGCGGCTTTCCAAATTTCGCGAACTCATGATTGATGAGTTTGGCGCCGACTACGCTGCAGTTATCGAAACCGATCTAGTGCTCACCGAACTTGGTGATAGAACCGCCAAACAGTGTCATCAAGCCGGGGAAGACCTGCGAGAGGTCTGGCTGGCGATTTGCAGAGCTAACGATGTTCCCGAGGCACGCTGGCTCGGTTTGAACAAAAATACGAAAAAATAGACACGCCGAAAAGATTTATTCGAAAACTTGTTCGAATATTGCTAGAGTCTAGTTATCGGGTTGTGAAACTTATCCAAAAATCGAAAACGCCGGCGGTCAATGTCGCAGGTTAGCAATAGTGTCACATCAGAATAAGAAAACTTGATGGCTCGAAAGAGCAGAAAAAGAGGAACACCATGGCAAGTCCAGCAGAACGCGAAAAGGCTCTTGACACAGCATTAGCTCAGATCGACCGCCAGTTTGGTAAAGGTTCGGTCATGCGTCTCGGTTCAGATGAACGCGCCCCGGTAGAAACCATTCCAACCGGTTCGATTGCTCTAGATGCCGCTCTGGGCATCGGAGGTCTACCTCGCGGCCGAATCATCGAGATCTACGGCCCTGAGTCTTCTGGTAAGACCACTCTTACACTTCACGCCATTGCCAACGCCCAGAAAAACGGCGGAGTCGCAGCGTTCATTGACGCCGAGCACGCTCTAGACCCTGAATACGCAAAAGCACTAGGCGTAGACATCGATGCACTTTTAGTTAGTCAACCAGACACCGGTGAGCAGGCCCTGGAAATCGCCGACATGTTGGTACGCTCCGGCGCTATCGACCTAATTGTGATTGACTCGGTTGCCGCTTTGGTTCCGCGCGCGGAAATTGAAGGCGAAATGGGAGACACTCACGTTGGTCTTCAGGCTCGCCTGATGTCTCAGGCTCTTCGAAAGCTAACCGGTGGGCTAAACAGCACCAACACCACCATGATCTTCATCAACCAGCTTCGCGAGAAGATCGGTGTGTTCTTCGGAAGCCCAGAGACCACAGCCGGTGGTAAGGCGCTCAAGTTTTACGCTTCTGTCCGCCTAGACATCCGTCGCATCGAAACCCTTAAGGACGGCACCGAGGCTGTGGGTAACCGCACCCGTGTCAAGGTCGTCAAAAACAAGATGGCATCACCATTCAAGCAAGCCGAATTCGACATCATTTACGGAATCGGAATCTCACGTGAGGGTAGCCTGATCGACTTCGGTGTCGACCACGACATCGTGAAGAAGTCTGGTGCTTGGTACACCTACGAGGGTGAGCAACTCGGCCAGGGTAAGGAAAATGCTCGCAAGTTCCTCATCGACAACCCAAAGACCGCA
>JBIKJD010000091.1:0-4264 GCA_044361205.1 Rhodoluna sp. | reverse complement strand
AAGAGATCGAAAAGAAGATCAAGACCAAGCTAGGGATTGGGGTGCCACGCGCAGTAGCCGACCTTCCTGCCGAAGTTCCTGCACAGCTAGCTGATTCTGTGGAAGAAGACCCAAAGGCCGCTAACGCCTAACATGCCTTTTGAGCGCAGGGGCCGAAACCGAGTAGAGAAAGATGACTCGGATTCGGCCCCTGCACTTTCTCCGGAGAAACAAGAATCAAGAGCGCGCAATGTTCTGCTCTATCAACTCTCCAAATCGGCCAAATCCAAAGATCAATGTCGAAAGATACTTGCGAATCGAGGAATCGATTCAGAGATAGCTGAAAAGGTGCTCGACCGATTCGAAGAGGCGCAGATTATCGACGACGCAGTTTTTGCCAGAGCATTCACCAACTCACGGATTCGCGGAAAAGGATTAGCTCGAAACGCAATAGCCCGCGAACTCCGCGAAAAAGGCATCGAGGATCAACTCATTGAAGTTGCTCTAGTAGAGCTTGATTCCGAGAGTGAATTGGAGCGAGCAACCGAACTGGCTGTCAATCGCATCCGGCGGATGGGCCACCTGGACCAATTGGTTATAAGACGTCGTCTCAGTGGCTTTTTGGCACGCAAAGGTTATTCTGGCTCGATCGTGCAAAGTGCCACCCGTGTTGCGCTCATAGAAGCGGTAAAATCGGAAGTCTAATGACTTCCACCGCAACCAGAACCTATGAAGTGCGCACCTACGGGTGTGCAATGAACGTTCACGACTCTGAGCGCCTTTCCGGTTTGCTCGAGGATGCTGGTTTGGATCCGGTAGTTCCTGGACAAGATGCAGATGTCATAGTCTTCAATACCTGTGCCGTGCGCGAGAACGCAGACAACAAACTTTATGGAAACTTAGGTCAGCTTTTGCCTCGCAAGGAGGCGAATCCAAATCTTCAGATTGCAGTTGGTGGTTGTTTAGCGCAAAAAGACAAGGCCACGATCATCAAGAAGGCTCCTTGGGTTGATGTGGTTTTTGGTACCCATAACATCGGTTCACTGCCCGCACTCTTGGAACGCGCCAGACACAACGCCGAAGCTCAGGTAGAAATCCTTGAAAGCCTCGAAACTTTCCCGAGTGATTTGCCAACCAAGCGCGATTCCGCCTATTCGGCATTGGTTTCCATTTCGGTCGGGTGCAATAACACCTGTACATTCTGTATTGTGCCATCGCTTCGAGGTAAGGAACGAGACCGTCGTCCTGGAGAAATACTTTCGGAAATAGAAGCGCTTGTAGCCGACGGAGTAATCGAAATCACTCTGCTCGGTCAGAACGTGAACACCTACGGGGTGGAGTTCGGCGACAAGGGGGCGTTTGCGAAACTGCTGCGTTCGGTTGGCAAGATCGAGGGTCTAGAACGTGTGCGCTTCACCAGCCCTCACCCAGCCGCTTTCACCGACGACGTCATTGAGGCTATGGCAGAAACTCCAAACGTCATGCCTCAGCTTCACATGCCTCTGCAGTCTGGAAACGACAAGGTACTAAAGGACATGCGCCGAAGCTATCGCCGCGATAAGTACCTTGGCATTATCGACCGCGTTCGCAAGGCCATCCCAGACGCGGCCATCTCAACCGACATCATCGTGGGCTTCCCAGGTGAAACTGAGGAAGAGTTCCAGGACACCATGAAGATGGTCACCGAGGCTCGTTTTGCAGCTTCATACACCTTCCAGTATTCAAAGCGTCCAGGAACTCCGGCGGCCACCCTGCCAAATCAGTTGCCAAAGGATGTCGTTCAAGACCGCTTCGAGCGACTGCTGGCGCTCGCTAACGACGTTGCTTGGGGTGAGAACAAGAACCAAATCGGCAAGCAGGTTGAAGTGCTGGTTGCCAACGACGGTCGCAAGGACGACGCCACCGGACGTCTCACTGGGCGCGCACGAGATAATCGACTCGTTCATTTCTCTTTGCCCGATGGAGTGAAGCGACCGCGCCCCGGAGATTTGGTTACGGTTACTGTCACCGATGCCGCGCCATATCACCTACTCGCTGACCCACGGTCGCCAGAAGACATCTCGGTCCGTCGCACCATCGGCGGTGACGCCTTTGAGCGCCTTTCCGAAGAACCTGCGACCTCAAGAAAAACTATCGGCATCAGCGTTCGCAAATGACCAAACTTATTGCCGTTGTTGGCCCAACGGGCACGGGCAAGAGCGACACCGGTATTGCCATCGCCAAGCACATTGAGAGTCGAGGCGGCAAGGCAGCCATCGTCAATTCAGATTCAATGCAGTTTTACCGAGGAATGGACATTGGAACGGCGAAAGTCCCGTTTGCCGAACGCTCCGGAGTCGAACACCACCTTTTGGATTGGTTAGCAATCACAGATGAGTCAACCGCAGCCGAGTATCAAACTGTTGCGCGCGCCAAGATCCTCGAACTTCAAGACAGCGGCGTTACGCCAATTCTGGTTGGAGGTTCTATGCTCTACATCGCCTCAGTTTTGAATGAGTTCGGCTTTGCCGCTAGAGATGAACAGTTGCGAGCGCAATTAGAAGCCGAACTTGCATTGGTAGGAGAGTCAGAACTCTTCCGCCGACTTCAAGAACTAGCTCCAGACACCGCTAGTCGAATTGACCCGAAAAACGGGCGTCGAATCGTCAGAGCACTTGAGGTGGTCACCATTACCGGCGAAGACTTCGCTGCCAAGTTGCCTGACCTTGCGGACAGTTGGCAGCCCGTCCTTGAAATTGGTCTCAATTCTGATCGTTCGCATTTGGTAAATCGCCTTAAAATTCGCTCGCGCAAAATGTGGGAGCTCGGACTGCTAGATGAAGTGGCCGGCCTAATCGAGTTTGGGATCCGCGACGGGAAAACGTCATCGCGTGCCATTGGCTACGCTCAAGCGCTAGCCCAACTCGACGGTGACATCACCGAGGAAGAAGCCATCGAGGAGACCGCTCGACTAACCTCGCGCTATGCCAGACGCCAAGTCTCTTGGTTCCGTCGCGACCCCCGCATTCAGTGGTTTGACTACCAAGACCAAAGCACCACTGACCAAATTCTCTCGCTCGTTTCCGAACACCTGAACGCCTAGGCTGGTCTCATGGCAAAGCTCATTCCATTCACCAAGGGTCAGGGAACCGGCAACGACTTCGTGCTTGTGTTTGATGCCGATAACTCTTTGGACCTAGGCGCCAGACAGGTTACCAAGCTTTGCGACCGCAACTTCGGAATTGGCGCAGACGGATTCATTCGAGTAATCGAAAGTAGATTCCTTCCAGAGGGCCAAGCGCTACTCAAGGATTCCCCGGAAGCGGTTTGGTTCATGGACTATCGAAACGCCGATGGTTCGGTTGCGGAGATGTGTGGCAACGGCGTTCGGGTTTTCGCAAAGTATTTGATTGCCAATGGGTTAGTCAAAGTTGAAAACGGTCAAACCCTCAGCATAGGAACTAGGGCGGGCGTTCGCGATGTTCAACCAAACCGAGCCGGATTTGCCGTCGACATGGGTCGATGGAAACTCGATGACGAAGTCACCGTCCACGCCAGCAAGTTACCGGTTGGTCGCCCAGGTCAGGGAATCAACGTCGGAAATCCGCACGTCGTCGTGGCTTTGGCTTCCAAGGAAGAACTAAGCACTCTAAACCTCCAAACCGCGCCAACCATCGAACCAGCATTGCCTGAGGGAGCAAATGTTGAGTTCGTGGTGCCGGCGGATCCGATGGTGGTCGACGGAGTTGGTTCGATTGACATGCGTGTTCATGAGCGTGGCGTTGGTGAAACCCTTAGCTGTGGAACGGGCATCGTGGCAGCCGCCCTGGCAACCCGATTCTGGGCTGGCGCAGGAGCTCCGAACATTTGGACAGTAACCGTGCCAGGTGGAACTCTCGGAGTGCGAATGTTTCCAACCGAAGAGGGAGAGCACGTTGGCCTATCGGGCCCTGCTGAACTCGTCTTTGAAGGCGAAATCGATTTGGATTCGCTGGTCTAAGACTTCTTAGTTACCCTCAGCACGCGGAAAGCCTTTGAAGTTTCTAAACGAACACTTAAGAACTTCTTTGGCAAGGTGTCTTGCAACCAACGCAACAGCGAATCGGCGCCTAAGTTCTTTTGCACGACCAAGTAACTCTCAGCCCCAACCGCCAAGCGGGGTAACCACAGCTTCAGAATGTCGTGAAGGGCGTCTTTTCCGACTCGAATCGGCGGGTTGGACCAAATCCCTGCAAACTGGATTTCTTTTGGTACTTCCTCTGGGCGGCAAACCTTCACGTTGGTAAGCCCCAGCTTTTCGGCATTC
>JBIKJD010000005.1:0-25090 GCA_044361205.1 Rhodoluna sp. | reverse complement strand
GAAACTGGATGCTCAGATTCGTGTGGGCGGCGATGCTGGAGCCTCCGAAGTTATCGTGTTAAAGCCTTACGGCGATGCCGGCTCGGACTTGGAACTGCTCGCAACTGGTTTATTACTTCCAGATGCGCCTGTTGTTGCGTGGTGGCCAGGTCGGAGCCCAAAGGACGTTTCGGCCTCACCAATTGGAAGAATCGCAACTAGGCGAATTACCGATTCGGCAACGCAAACTGAGCCAATTGCGTTCCTTAAAGCTTTGTCGGAAACTTACAATCCAGGCGACAGTGACTTTGCGTGGACACGCCTAACTCTTTGGCGCGCTCAACTTGCAGCTATTCTGGATCAACCCCCCTTCGAGCCGATTACAAGGGTTCGAGTATCTGGCAGTGAGCAGTCCCCGAGTACATTTCTTCTCTGCGCTTGGCTTGGTCTAATGCTGAAGGCACCGGTTGAGATTAATCACGATAGTCTGCCAGGGGTTGACGCTGGTATTTTCTCCGTATTTCTTGAGCGAGAGACTGGTTCGATCGAATTGAAGCGCACTCCATCAGGAACGGCGACCTTGTCTGTTTCAGGACAGTCGGAACGTGAGATTTCGCTTCCAAGACGAAGTGATCGTGATTGCCTAACCGAAGATCTGAGAAGACTCGATCCAGATGTACTTTTCGGGAGGGTCCTCAAGTGGCTCGACCAATCGTAAAGCGATTTCCTGTCGCACAGGAGGTTGCTCTGGCGGTCGGGGAAGACTTATTCAGTTTCGTTCGCCAAGCACTTGCCAAACAGCCTCGTGTTGACATCGCCCTAACCGGTGGAACGGTAGGGATAGCCTCTCTCGCGGCAGCAAGCACACAACCGTTCGACACTCTAGATTTGTCGCGGTTGCACATTTGGTGGGGTGACGAGCGCTTTGTTGATAAAGAAAGCGACGAGCGTAATGACCAGCAGGCGTGGAATGCTTGGTTGCGTAAACTCGCTATTCCTCTCGAGAACTTGCATTCTTTTCCATTCAAGACTAAAGATCTGACCCTTCAAGAAGCCGCCAAGAACTTTGCAGAGCAGGTGACTAGACACTTCTCTGGGTTCGATCTAATGCTTATGGGAATGGGTCCGGATGGGCATGTCGCTAGCCTCTTCCCTGGGCAGGAAGCTCTGCCAACTGAAGGCTTTATTGTCGCCGTCCCCAATTCACCTAAACCACCTTCTGAGCGCATGAGCTTTTCATACACCGCTATAAATCTTTCAAGAGAGATCTGGTTCACTGTGGCAGGTGCCGACAAGGCAAATGCAGTCTTGAGCGTGTTCGAAACTAGTCAGACACCTTTGCCTGCCGGGAAAATCCAAGGCAAAGAAAAGACGGTCTGGTACGTTGACCAGACCGCCGGAAATCTTGTTTGGGGCTGCTAGGCAGCGACGCTGAACCGGCCGAAAAGTCCGAGTGCAACGATCAAAACGAGCCAAACGAGCCCGAGAATAATGGTGATGCGGTTAAGGTTTCGCTCAGCTACGCCAGAGGACTGCATGGTTGAGGTTACGCCGCCGCCGAACATGTCCGAAAGACCCCCACCGCGTCCTTTGTGAAGAAGGATGAGTAGCGTGAGCAGTAGGCTAACGATGAAAAGTAGGACCATCAAAGCGGTACTAATTGCGTCCAAAACAGACTCCTAAGTTTGTAGTGCTTCTATATTGCCAGATGACTCTGGAATCGCGCTATTCCTGCGAACTCTTCGGCGTCCAAGCTCGCGCCGCCAACCAAGACTCCGTCCACCTCTGGACTTCTCATGAAACCAGCAACATTGTTCGATTTCACGGAACCTCCGTAAAGAATTCGCGTCTCATCCGCTATGTGGCCGTATTTGGAACGAATGGCCTCTCTTATTTTTCCGGCCACACTCGCCGCTTGCTCTGGTGTTGCAACTTGACCAGTACCAATTGCCCAAACAGGCTCGTAGGCGACTACGAAGGGCTTCAATTCAACGTGTTCGGCTAATGCTGCAAGCGTCTGGCGAATAGGAACAGCCGCAGGGCCTTCCGCTTCAAGCTCCTCAGCTGTTTCACCCACACAAATTACCGGAACGAGATTGTTTCTAAAGGCCGCAGATACTTTTCTTTGGATAGTTTCATCGGCTTCACCGTGCATAGTTCTGCGTTCGCTGTGACCGACCAGCACATATTTGACGTCCAATTTCTTTAGGGCGATACCCGAGACTTCTCCTGTAAATGCGCCTGAGTCGCTGGCGCTTAGGTCCTGTGCCCCTAGGCCAAGCTCTAGTTGATCGGCGTCAATTAATGTTTGCACCGACCGTAGTGATGTAAATCCAGGGAAAACGACTACCTCCGCTTTGGAGTAATCGAATGAAGCGTCTTTCAGCGTCCAGGCTAGCTTCTGGACGAGAGCGATCGCTTGCTGGTGATCTAAGTTCATTTTCCAGTTGCCAGCAACTAGCGGGGTGCGATTAGACATTTAGAGCCTCCAAACCTGGCAGTGTTTTGCCTTCTAGATATTCCAAACTTGCTCCTCCACCTGTAGAAATGTGACCAAACTGCTCGTCTTTAAAGCCGAGGGCGTGAACCGCAGCTGCGGAATCCCCGCCCCCAACAACTGAGAGTCCCATCACTTCTGTTAGTGCTCCTGCAACAGTTTTGGTTCCGTTAGCGAAATTCTCAAATTCAAAGACTCCCATCGGTCCGTTCCAAAATACTGTCTTGGATTCACAAATTTCAGCGGCGAATCTAGCAGCAGACACCGGACCGATGTCCAAACCGATCCCATTTGCTCCAAAGCTGGAATCCTCCAAGCAGTCTGCATTTAGGGTCTCAAATTCGGCGTCAGCCGCGAATCTACTAGCGACCACAATGTCGGTTGGGAGAATAATCTCAACACCTAAAGCTTCAGCACGGGTCAAATATTCGTTCACGATTGGAATCTGATCTTTCTCAAGCAAAGAGGAACCAACTTTATGACCGAGAGCTGCCAGGAAAGTGAAAACCATACCTCCGCCGATGAGTAGTTTGTCGACCTTGGGTAGCAGATTGTCGATTACACCGAGTTTGTCACTAACTTTGGACCCGCCAAGAACGACCGTGTATGGTCGCTCGGGGTGCTCGGTAAGCCGTTTCATTACGTCGAGCTCTTTCTCTACCAGCAAACCCACGTAACTCGGTAGCAAACCGGCAAGTTCATAGACCGAAGCCTGCTTGCGGTGGACAACACCGAAACCATCTGAAACAAAGTAGTCACCAAATTCGGCCAATTTCTTGGCAAACTCCATTCGATCGGCATCGTTCTTTGCTGTTTCCTCGGGGTTGAAGCGAAGGTTCTCTAAGACCGCAACTCCCCCAGCATCCAAGACCTTGAGAACCGCTTCTGCTCGAACGCCAATCGTATCTGGGGCAAACAAGACTGGTTGACCAAGAAGCTCCCCGAGTCGGACGCTGACCGGCTCTAGCGAGAATTCGGGATTTCTTTCACCTTCTGGACGCCCGAGATGGCTTATTGCAATGACCCTAGCTCCCCGATTAACCAGATACTTTATGGTTGGAACCGACGCCTTAATGCGTCCGTCATCGCTTATTGAACCGTGCTCCATTGGCACGTTAAGGTCGCATCTAAGGATGACGGTTTTGCCCTCTAATGAGGTCAACTCGGACAACGAATGCAAAGTCAATCCTTGGCTTCGATACTCGAACTAAAGTTTCGAGGCTACTAGTTCGGTAAGTTCAACTAAGCGGTTTGAGTAGCCCCACTCATTGTCATACCAAGACGAGATTTTCACAGTGTTGCCGATTACTTTAATTAGGCCGGCATCAACAATGGATGAGTGCGGATCAGTCACAATGTCACTCGAAACGATGGGCTCGTCAGTGTACTTTAGGATCCCCTTTAGTCGGCCACTTGCAGAGGCCTCTTTGTAAGCCTGTTGCACTTCCTCAACGGTCACTTTTGTCTTTGATACAAGGGTTAGGTCCGTGATTGAGCCAGTTGGAACTGGTACTCGAAGAGCGTATCCATCCAATTTGCCTTTGAGTTCTGGTAGTACCAGACCTATGGCCTTGGCAGCCCCGGTGGATGATGGAACGATGTTGATTGCAGCAGCGCGGGCGCGACGTAAATCCCCGTGAGGTCCATCCTGGAGGTTCTGATCTGCTGTGTAGGCGTGCACGGTGGTCATTAGACCGTTCTCGATGCCGAACTTGTCGTTGAAGACCTTAGCAAACGGTGCAAGGCAGTTGGTGGTGCAAGAGGCGTTTGAAATGATGTGGTGCTTGTCGTTGTCGTAAAGCTCTTCATTTACACCGAGAACGAAAGTAGCATCTTCACCTGTTGCTGGTGCTGAAATGATGACCTTCTTAGCGCCCGCCTTTATGTGGGCACGAGCAGCTTCCGCATCTGTAAAACGACCCGTTGACTCGATAACAATGTCGACCCCAAGTTCACCCCAAGGAAGGTCTTCAGGATTACGTTCTGCGAGAACTTTGATTACGTTTCCACCAACTATGATGTTCTGACCGTCGACGCTTACTTCCTGATCAAGTCGACCTGTAACGGAATCATATTTCAGGAGGTGAGCTAAAGATGCAGGGTCACTCAAATCATTGACCGCAACGATAACCAAATCTGTTCCCTTTGCCAATTCGGCACGAAGGTAGTTGCGTCCGATGCGACCAAAACCATTAATTCCAACACGTGTTGCCATTTGTTCTCCCAATTAAACTCGGGCGATACAGCCGCCCGCAAATGATTACTTTAACAACTTGAACACGCATCATCGAGTGGAAAGTCTAGACCTAGCCTAACAAAAGACCCTGTGTTTTGGTCGAAGCTGCATTGAATCGAGCCTGCACGTCTGACCAGTTAACTATGCTCCAGAAAGCCTTCACATAGTCGCCCTTAACGTTCTGGTAATCAAGGTAAAAAGCGTGCTCCCACATGTCCAACATAAGCAGCGGAATACTTGCCATAGCCACGTTAGATTGCTGGTCGTAAAGCTGCTCAACAATCAATCGCTGCCCAACCGAGTCCCAGGCCAGGAATGCCCAGCCACTCCCCTGAATGCCCATTGCTGCAGCATTGAAATGTGCTTGGAAGCTCTCGAAAGAACCAAAAAATTCATCAATCGCTGCTGAAAGCTCGCCCTCTGGTCGATCGCTGTTGGTTGGCGCTAGGTTCTTCCAAAAAATTGAGTGGTTGATGTGACCTGAGAGATGGAAGGCCAAATCCTTTTGGAGCTTATTGATTGCACCAAAGTCTGACTTTGTTCGAGCTTCCTCCATCTGTTCGAGGGCAGAATTCACACCTGCTACATAGGCGGCGTGATGTTTTGAATGGTGGAGTTCCATGATTCGCGCCGAAATGCTTGGTTCTAAGGCTGCGTAGTCATAGGTGAGTTCCGGAAGTGTGTACTTAGTCATGTTCGTCCTTAGGTTGGCTATTGGTGTTATTAAACGTGGATTGGCAGAAACTATTCCGCTTCTTCGCCATCGAGATAGGCTTCGGTGTTAGGTATTCCGAGATCCTCCGCCTTTTTATCAGCCATGGCAAGTAGACGTCTGATCCGGCCAGCCACAGCATCCTTAGTCATCGGTGGAACAGCAAGATGACCGAGCTCATCAAGCGAAGCAGCTTTGTGGCTAAGGCGGAGTTCTCCAGCATATTTCAGATGGGCCGGGATGTCATCCCCTAGTATCTCGAGGGCTCTGGCAACACGGGCTCCTGCCGCTACCGCCGCCTGTGCAGATCTGCGAAGATTTGCGTCGTCAAAGTTTGCAAGACGGTTTGAAACCGATCTAACTTCCCGCTTCGCACGCAAAGAGTCCCACCGTTCAAGAATGTTCGTGGCTCCGGTTAGTCGCAAAAGGGTCGAGATCTCGTCTCCTTCGCGAATAATTACTCGATGGACGCCCCTAACCTCTCTAGATTTAGCCCCGCTAATACCAAGCCGTTTGGCCAGGCCGACCAGGGATGAAGCAGCTTCATTGCTAGGGCAAGTGACTTCCAACGCGGATGAACGACCAGGATCTGTCAGCGTTCCCTGCACCATGAGCGCACCTCGCCAGACCGCGGTAGCAACCTCTGGAGAATCTGAGACAAATCTCGAGTGGATTCCCCTCACCGGTTTTCCGGTTGGATAGTACAAACCTGTTTGGCGAACCAATAAATCTGCTTGCTTCATCACTCTCAGGTTGTGGCGTGTAACTTTTCTGATTCCCGACGCGTGAAGAATTTCTACTCTGGCTTCTATTCCAAAGAGCTCGGATATCTCAGTTTTAACCCTGTTTGCTAGGTGAGCGGTATCGAACTCAGCTTCGACAACCATGGTTGAGTTGACCACGTGCACGGACGCGGTGAAACGAAGGATAACCGACAACTCAGCTAGCCTGAGTTCACCTTTTGACGTCTTAATCCTGGCCATCTCTTGTCGTAGGTCAGCGGTAAGTGCCACTTTATTCCCTCCCCAGGTCGCGATGCTTAAGTGTTACAGAGATTTCAGGTAATTGTTCCAATAAACGAGCAATCTCTATAGAAACTGCAACGGAGCGATGCTTTCCACCGGTGCATCCAATAGCAATTGTTGCGTAACGCTTGTTTTCAGAAGCGTAGCCTTCTAATACTGGCTTAAGCGCCGCCACATAATTTTCAATAAACTCAGACGCTCCTTTTGCGCCAAGGACGAAGTCTCTAACAACTTCGTCTTCGCCATTGAAGGGCCTAAGGCTCTCATCCCAGAAAGGATTCGGGATAAAACGGGCATCAGCAATCATGTCGGCATCACTAGGCGTGCCGTATTTGAATCCAAAAGACTCGACGACGATTTGCAGTTTTTTTGAACCCTGCGGTCTAAAGTGATCGGCAATCTGGGTGCTGAGTTGGTGAATGTTAAGTTCTGAGGTGTCTATCACCACATCAGCGGTCTCCCTGACGCTCAGCAACTGATTGCGTTCCGCCACGATGCCGTCAATGAGAGTTCCGTTTCCCTGCAACGGATGGGGTCGCCTAACACTTTCAAAGCGCTTAATGAGAGCTGCGTCTGTCGCTTCAAGGAAAATTAGACGAAGCCCAACTTCCTTAAGCCTTAGTGAATTGAGATTCTCCAGAAGCTGTGAAAAAAACTCACCTCCGCGAACATCGATCACGACTGCAAGTTTCGGCAACGGCGTTGACGCCAACGAAAACAAGTCGGAGATTGGCCCAAGCATTTGAGGTGGAAGATTGTCAACTACGTACCACCCAAGGTCCTCTAACGCATTTCCAACAGTCGAGCGGCCGGCGCCGGACATACCTGTCACAACAAGCAATTCGTGCTTATTAGCGCCCATCAGACCTCCTGCAAAAAGTCTAAGTGTTACCGCGACACGCCGAGAGCAAAAATATGACTTATTTATGGAGGTTCTGGTGAATAACCTTCGCTAATGATTCGCCAATTCCTGGAACATCCGAAAGTTCTTCGATGGACGCCAGTTTCACTCGCGTTGCTGAACCAAAGGTTTTTAGAATCATGCGACTTCGCTTTTGTCCGAGTCCAGGTATTTCCTCGAGTACGGTAGCGATGCTGGCGGTACGTTTCAGTCTCTGATGAGATATTGCGAACCGGTGTGACTCGTCACGTAGGTGCTGAAGAAGAAACAATTCTTCACTCGTTCTCGGAAGTAAAACTGGGAATTCTTCATCCGGTAACCATACTTCTTCAAGTCGTTTAGCGACGCCGATGATGGGTATTGTTTCGGAAAATGCCAGCCCCACAGCCCTACGCGCAGCGTTCACTTGGGGTTTTGCTCCATCCACAACAATCAGGTCTGGCAAGTCGTCTTGTGCTGTGATGTTGGAAAGCCTCCGAGTTAATACTTGATTCATCGCGTCTGTGTCGTCGGTTGCTGCGGCTATGTTGTAGCGGCGGTAAAGATCCTTCTTGGGTTTCCCGTCGACAAAAACCACTTTTGATGCGACTATGCCGGTTCCTGCCAGGTGAGAAACGTCGTAACACTCGATCACCAGTGGGACTGTTGGAAGATCCAGAGCGACCTGAAGATTTGAAAGGGCTACTGATCTTGCGGTGAAGTCATTTGAACGCTTTAGTTTGAATTGTGCGAGTGAGTGTTCGGCATTTTTTTGTGCAGTTTCCGTAAGCGATCTTTTATCACCGCGCATGGCGATTCGAATTCGAACCTTCGCCCCACGTAAATCGGTTAGCCAAGACTCTAACGATTCACTGTCTTCTGGAAGTATGGCAGCTAGAACTTCTCTCGGGGGCCTCTCCCCTTCTTCGCCAAAAACCTTCTGTATCGTGTACTCAAACAGTTCTGGCTTCGAACGCTCTAACTCGAGATCAGCTACCCAACCTTGAACGCCTCTAATTCTGCCTTCGCGGACTTTGAATCGGCTGACGGCAGCCGTGTAACCATCCAGGGCAAATGCGAATACATCTGCATCAGCGTTATCCTCCAGGACGACAGCGCTCTTCGCTGCAACCGCTTCCAAGGCAGCCTGTTGGTCGCGCAGTTTAGCGGCGAGTTCGAAGTTTTGAGAGTCGGAGGCGTCAATCATCTTGACTCTTAATTCTGCAAGATGAGACTGATCAGACCCACTCACGAAATTAGCGAATCGGTCTATCAATTGACGGTGTTCTTCCGTGGAAATTCGTCCGACACAGGGTGCCGAGCATTTCCCGATGTCCGCCAGAAGGCAGGGCCTCCCGGTTGCTTGGGCTCTCTTGAATTCAGAACCACCACAGGTTCTGACTGGATAAACCTTCGCAAGGCTATCGATGGTCTCGTAAATCGTCCAAGCCTTTGTGAAAGGACCGAAGTATTTAGTCTTTCCCTTGGCTTTATTCCTGCTCACGAAGACTCTAGGCACCTCTTCACCAAGGCTAATGGCCAGGTACGGATAAGATTTGTCGTCGCGAAATTGCACGTTGAATGGAGGGTTGTATTGCTTGATCCAGGTAAATTCAAGCTGCAAAGCTTCGAATTCACTATTTACTATGGTCCAGTCCAACTTGGACGCGCCTTGAACCATTCTCCTTGTTCGTTCATGCAGAGATTCAGGTTTAGCGAAGTAGCTACTGAGCCTTGAACGAAGGTCTTTCGCCTTCCCCACATAAAGGACTCGGTCATTAGAGTCATACCACCGATACACTCCCGGATCTCTTGGGATTGTGGAGGTTTTGGGAAACCAACTTTGAGTTCTCAGTTCTGTCAAAGCACTCGTTTCAAGAATTTTCCGGTGAAACTCTTCGGGATTCCCGACACAGTTTCAGGCGTTCCAGTTGCAATCACTTGACCACCACCGGCGCCACCTTCTGGCCCCATGTCGATTACCCAGTCGGCGCACTTTATGACATCCAAGTTGTGCTCGATCACAATCACCGAATTTCCTTTGTCGACTAAGCTGCCAAGAACCTGAAGGAGCTTCCTAGTGTCTTCGAAGTGTAGCCCGGTTGTTGGCTCGTCTAACACGTAAACAGAGCGACCATTACTTCGCTTCTGCAGTTCGGTGGCCAACTTCACTCTTTGAGCCTCACCTCCCGATAACGTAGTGGCTGATTGGCCCAAACGTACGTAGCCTAGACCAACCGAAACGAGCGTTTCCAGATACCTGGCAATTGAATTTACAGGTGCGAAAAACTCCGCGGCCTCAGAAATTGGCATGTCCAGAACCTCCGAGATGTTCTTGCCCTTGTATCTGACTTGAAGTGTTTCTCTGTTGTAACGAGCTCCATGGCAAATTTCACAGGCGACGTAAACATCTGGCAGGAAGTTCATTTCGATTCGCAAGGTTCCGTCTCCACTGCAGGCCTCGCAGCGGCCACCTTTGACGTTGAAAGAGAATCGGCCCTGCTGGTAGCCTCTAACCTTAGCCTCGGTGGTTTCAGTAAACAGTTTCCGAATGTGATCGAAGACACCTGTGTAAGTTGCTGGATTCGATCTCGGCGTTCTACCGATTGGAGCTTGGTCGACGTGAACAACCTTGTCGAGCTGCTCTAATCCTTCAACGCGTGAGTGCTTACCGGGCACACCTTTGGCACCATTGAGCCCATTTGCGAGAACCTGGTAAAGAATGTCATTCACCAGCGTGGACTTCCCTGAGCCGCTAACTCCGGTAACGGCCGTTAGTACTCCGAGTGGGAAGAGAACGTCAACGTTCTTGAGATTGTTCTCCCTGGCGCCGACTACGGAGATCACGCGCTTGGAATCAACAACTCTGCGTGTTTTGGGCGTTTCAATGCTTTCTCGGCCACTGAGAAAAGCGCCGGTTACCGACTTGGGATTCTTCAGCAACGCTTGGTAGGTGCCCGAATGAACGACTTCTCCGCCGTGAACTCCAGCACCGGGTCCAATGTCGACGACCCAGTCAGACGCCTTAATCGTGTCTTCATCATGTTCTACCACGACCAGGGTGTTCCCAAGATCTCGCAACTTGATCAGAGTTTCAATCAGTCGCATGTTATCTCGCTGGTGAAGTCCGATGCTTGGTTCGTCCAACACGTACAAGACTCCAGTCAATCCCGAGCCGATTTGAGTCGCCAATCGGATTCTCTGTGCTTCGCCACCGGAAAGAGTCCCAGCGGCCCGTTCAAGTGACAGATAGTCCAACCCAACATCCAAAAGAAAATTCAAGCGCGCTTGAATCTCTCGGAGTACCTGCGCAGCTATTTTTGCTTCTCGAGGATCTAATTGAATTCCAGTGAAAAATTTCGAGCAATCTGCCAAACTAAGGCGGGCGACATCAGCAATTGATGCTTGATTTACTTTGACCGCTAAAACTTCGGGTTTTAGACGACTACCGTCACAGGAAGCACAAGGAATCTCGCGCAGAAATCCAGACCAACGGCCGCGCTGGAAGTCGTTCTCGCTTTCGAGCCACTTACGTTCGATGTAAGTCAAGACGCCTTCAAACCCCGATGTGTAGCGTAACTCTCGACCGTACTTGTTCTTCCATTTGACCTTCACATCGAAGTTATTTCCGTGCAATACCGCCTCTTGGATGTCAGGGTTTAGCGATGACCAAGGTGCGTCGAGGGAAAATTCAAGCTCATCCGCAAGAGAGTTAAGCACTCTTGTGAAGAATCCGTAAAGACCTTTTCCAGGTGTCGACCAGGGAAGCAGAACACCTTCGTTTATGGAAAGGCTCGGATCACCGATTACTAACTCAGGTTCAACCGCCATTTTGGTACCCAGTCCGCTACATGCTGGACAGGCTCCGAACGGCGCATTGAACGAAAAGGTGCGGGGCTCTATCTCGGTAAGAGTAAGAACATGTTCTTTTGGGCAAGACATCTTCTCGCTGAACACTCGACTCTTACTTTCGCCGACTTCGTCTACGAGGTCAAGCAACAGCCGTCCACCAGAAAGTTTCAAGGCAGTCTCCACTGAGTCCGTAAGCCGAGGCAGAATATCGGCTTTTGACACCAGACGGTCTACTACCACCGAAATGTCATGCTTGAAGGTCTTCTTAAGCGGTTTGGCCTCCGACAACTGGATGGTTTCTCCATCCACGGTAACTCTAGAAAACCCTTGAGCAGCGAGTTCAGAAAATAAATCTACAAACTCTCCCTTCTTCTGCGTCACGATTGGAGCCAGAATTTGGTACTTAGTGCCATCAGCCAATTCAGCAATCTGATCAACAATCTGCTGCGGGGTTTGCTTGACGATACGTAGACCACACTCGGCACAGTGAGGAATGCCAATCCTTGCCCAAAGGAGGCGAAGATAGTCGTGAATTTCGGTGATCGTACCAACGGTTGAACGCGGGTTACGGTTGGTCGATTTTTGATCAATCGAAACCGCTGGCGAGAGTCCCTCGATAAAGTCAACATCGGGTCGATCGACCTGGCCTAAAAACTGTCTGGCATAGGCAGAAAGTGATTCAACGTACCTCCGCTGACCTTCAGCAAAAATCGTATCGAAGGCAAGAGAGGATTTGCCAGAACCGGAAAGGCCTGTGAAAACGACCAGAGCGTCTCTAGGTATTTCAACATCAATGTTCTTGAGGTTGTGCACTCTTGCACCTTTGACATGCAATTTATTTTCTAGGTTTTGACGGCTCACTCCCCCATTCTAATTTCAAGTGTGCAGTTGAATCTCTCTCAGGGTGCGCTTTAGGTCACTGACTTCGTCGCGGAGACGAGCAGCAAGCTCGAATTGGAGCTCAGACGCTGCGATTTTCATCTCGGATTCGAGTTCCAGGATTGTCTCCGTGAGTTCATCTACATTGGTGCTAGAACTTGCTTTCGACCGAGACTTACCTTTACCCGACTTCATTGATTCGATTAGTTCTGCCGTGTCTAGTTCTTCGCGGTGAATCTGATCGGTGAGATCAGCAATCTTCTTGCGTAACGGCTTCGGGTCGATCCCGTTTTCCTTGTTGTACGCTACTTGCTTTGCTCGCCTGCGGTCTGTTTCATCAATTGCCTGTTCCATAGCTGGAGTTACTTTGTCCGCGTACATGTGTACTTCACCGTTGACGTTTCGAGCAGCACGCCCAATTGTTTGAATCAGAGATGTAGCTGAACGCAGGAAACCCTGTTTGTCGGCATCCAGGATTGCGACCAAAGAGACCTCCGGCAAGTCCAAACCCTCTCGGAGTAGGTTGATGCCCACAAGGACGTCATAAACTCCAGCCCGAAGTTCGGTGAGCAGCTCAACGCGTCTAAGGGTATCTACATCACTGTGTAGATAACGAACTCTGATACCTGCCTCATTCAAAAACTCGTTGAGATCCTCGGCCATCTTCTTTGTGAGTGTTGTTACCAGAACGCGCTCATCCTTATCGGTTCGTAACTTGATTTGTTCGAGTAGGTCATCGATCTGTCCTTTGATTGGTTTCACAACAATCTTGGGATCAATCAGACCCGTTGGCCGAATTATTTGTTCCACATAACCGTCCGCCCGCGCGAGCTCATACTTTCCAGGAGTGGCCGAGAGATAAACGGTCTGCCCGACACGATCTTCAAATTCGGAAAACTTCAGGGGCCGATTATCCAGCGCCGAGGGCAATCTAAACCCGTGCTCCACAAGAGTTCGTTTGCGCGAAGAGTCTCCCTCATACATCGCTCCAATTTGAGGAACAGTTACGTGTGATTCGTCAATTACAGTTAGGAAATCCTCGGGAAAGAAATCCAGCAGACAACTAGGTGCGGACCCCGGTTCCCGACCGTCAATTTGGCGTGAGTAGTTCTCTATTCCAGAACAAAAACCAATCTCCTTGATCATCTCGAGATCAAAAGTTGTTCGCATCTTGAGGCGCTGAGCCTCAAGTAACTTACCCTGGTTCTCCAAATCTTTAAGGCGAGCTGCGAGCTCGTTTTCAATCTCCTCGATAGCTCGACCCATCTGTTCGGGTGGCGCAACGTAGTAGCTTGCAGGAAAAATTGCGGCTTGGGGAAGCTGTGAAACTACCTCTCCAGTCAGAGGGGAAAGTGAGTAAATCGCTTCGACTTCGTCGCCGAAGAACTCAATTCGGGTGGCCAACTCGTCATAGACAGGAATGATTTCAACCGTGTCGCCTTTTACTCTGAAGTTTCCTCTCGAAAAATCGTAATCGTTACGTTTGTATTGGAGATCTACGAATCTACGAATTAGATCATCTCGATCGATTCTGTCGCCTACTTGCAGAGTGACTGACTGATTCAAATATTCCGCCGGGGCGCCTAGTCCGTAAATACATGAGACGGTTGACACCACGACCACGTCCCGACGCGAGAGCAAACTCATGGTCGCCTTATACCTCAAGCGTTCAACCTCGTCATTGATTGATGAATCCTTCTCAATGAAAGTGTCTGTTTGGGGCACATAAGCCTCAGGCTGGTAGTAGTCGTAGTAACTGACGAAATACTCAATGGCGTTATTTGGGAGCAATTCTCTGAACTCATTAACAAGTTGAGCCGCCAGGGTCTTGTTGTGTGCGAGTACGAGTGTAGGTCGTTGAAGTTTCTCAATAAGCCAGGCTGTGGTAGCTGATTTACCTGTTCCGGTCGCACCCAGAAGAACAATGTCTTTTTCGCCAGAACGGATTCTAGATTCAAGTTCAGCAATGGCGGTTGGTTGATCTCCAGATGGAATGTAGTCACTAATAACCTCAAATGGGAAAACCTGGCGCTCAGGGAGATTGTTCTGCATCACTCTTTTTCCTTTTGCGCGGCCATTTTTTCGAGTTCCGCAAAAAGCTGCCGTGAGGCCTTGAGGAAAAGCTCCAAATCTTGATTGGAGTTTAGGATTCGATCAGCAACATTTGCCCGTTCAACCGAACTGGCCTGAGCCATTATTCGGCTTGTTGCTTCTTCTGGCGTCAATCCACGGTTCGTAACTAAACGCTGGGCCCGAACGTGATCCGGCGCCTCGACGGTCACAACGAAATCAAAAAGAAGATCCGTTTGAGCCTCAACCAGTAATGGAATCACGTAAACAACGAGTTCAGAGGTGCTCTTTTGAATTCTTTCCTCAGCCAACTGCCTGATAATCGGGTGAAGTATCGATTCAAGTTTCTTGCGCTTCGAACTTTCATTAAAAATGAGCTCAGCCAAGGCCCTGCGGTCAAGTTCTCCGGTTTCTAGAAGCAGTTCGGATCCAAAGGTTTCTACTACCTTGCGAAGACCAGCACTGCCTGGAGCAACAGCGATTCTTGCCAATTCATCGGCATCTATGACCTCGGCACCTAGTCTCTGCCATTGGTCGGCAACAGTGCTCTTTCCAGAAGCGATTCCTCCTGTGAGACCAATTAAGAACATAGGTACAGCCTAGTTATAAAAAATTGGGGTCGAGCCTATCGGCCCGACCCCAATAATTGAGAATACCTATTCGGCGCTCTTCAACTTGTCGCGAAGCGCAGCAAGTGATTCGTCTGCTGACAAAGTGCCCGAGTCGGCACCTGCTTCACTAGAGTAACTCGCATTGTTTTCACTTGGAGCTGGGGCATCCGGAAGAGTCGCGGCCAATTCGTTGGCTGCCTTTACCTGACGTTTGTGCTCTTCCCAACGCGCGTGAGCTTCAGAATATTCCTTTTCCCATTTGGCGCGTGCTTCTTCATATCCAGGCTTCCACTCACTGGTGGCTGAATCAAAGCCCTCAGGGTACTTGTATTGGCCAGCGTCGTCGTAGTCTGCAGCCATTCCATAAAGTGCTGGGTTGAATTCGGTGCCCTCTGGGTCTACCTCTTCATTTGCCTGCTTTAGTGACAGCGAAATTCTGCGACGCTCCAGGTCGATGTCGATTACCTTGACGAATACGTCCTGGTTCACTCCTACAACCTGTTCTGCAAGCTCAATGTGCTTGGCTGAGAGTTCGCTGATGTGAACCAAGCCTTCGATACCGTCTGCAACGCGAACGAAGGCGCCAAAAGGTACAAGCTTGGTGACCTTGCCCGGAGCGTACTGACCGATCGAGTGAGTGCGGGCGAATACCTGCCAAGGGTCTTCTTGGGTGGCTTTTAGCGAAAGCGAAACCCGTTCGCGGTCCTGGTCAACCTCTAGAACCTCAACAGTAACTTCCTGCCCAATTTCGACAACTTCAGAGGCGTGCTCAATGTGCTTCCATGACAGTTCAGAGACATGTACGAGACCGTCGACGCCACCAAGATCTATAAATGCACCAAAGTTGACAATCGATGAAACCACACCTGTGCGAACCTGACCCTTGGCTAGGTCTGCTAGGAAGGTTGTCCTACCAGCAGCCTGGCTCTCTTCTAAGAGTGCACGGCGTGAAAGAACTACGTTGTTTCGATTCTTATCCAGCTCAAGAATCTTGGCTTCAACCTTCTGGCCTAGGTATGGACCTAGATCGCGGACCCGGCGAAGTTCGATCAACGATGCAGGAAGGAATCCACGTAGACCAATGTCAACGATAAGACCACCCTTGACGACTTCGATGACTGTACCTTCAACAGTTCCGTCTTCGTTCTTCACCTTCTCAACATCACCCCAAGCACGCTCGTACTGGGCACGCTTCTTGGAGAGAATTAGACGACCTTCTTTGTCTTCCTTCTGAAGGACAAGCGCTTCGATTGAGTCTCCAACAGAGACAATGTCGCTTGGGTCTGCGTCGTGGCGGATTGAAAGTTCACGCGAAGGAATTACACCTTCGGTCTTATAACCAACGTCGAGGAGAACCTCGTCGCGATCGATTTTGACAACAACACCGGCGATTAGGTCGCCATCGTTGAAGAATTTTAGGGTTTTTTCGACTGCAGCTAGGAAGTCTTCTGCGCTACCAATGTCGTTTACGGCTACCTGCTTGGCTACCTTTGGGGTGTTTGTCATATTTTGTTTTACTCAACGGACATGCTCGGGCTTGAACGAAAATGTTCAAGCGGTTGGATAAGGATTGTGCCAAACGGCACTTGTATAGCCTACCGCCAAACAGTGGAACGCACAATTACTAATGACCGGCTAGTTCCCAGGATTTTCCAATACCAACATGCACTTCGAGAGGTACAGAAAGGGTCACGACATCCTGCATTCTACTGACTACAAGTTCTCTCAATCGATCAAGCTCTCCAGTTGCAACTTCAAAAACCAACTCATCATGTACCTGAAGCAACATTCGAGACTTGAAATCTTCTTCGTTGAGCCCAGACTGAATGTTAATCATTGCGAGTTTCATGATGTCTGCCGCAGTTCCTTGAATGGGAGCATTTAGAGCAGCTCGCCGGGCATTCTCTCTAACCTGAAAAATCGGAGATTTCAGATCATCAAAGGGCCGCCGTCGCCCGAAAGTGGTAACCGTAAAACCGTTAATCTTCGCCCCATCTACAACGCTTGCTAGATAAGTGCGCACTCCCCCGAAACGATCGAAATAATCCTTCATTAATTGTTTAGCTTCGCCGTTCGACATTTTGAGTTGTTTAGCTAACCCGTACTCACTTAGACCGTAAACCAACCCGTAACTCATGGCCTTTACTTTGGATCTCATCGCCGGAGAAACATCTTCGGGAGCGACCCCAAAGACCCTTGCTCCAACAAACCTGTGCAAGTCTTCACCATTCCGAAATGCTTCAATAAGGCCCTCGTCCCCGGATAAGTGCGCCATTATTCGCATCTCAATCTGCGAATAATCCGCAGTCAAAAGGGTCTCGAAATCACTTGAGGCAACGAAACAATCACGAATGGTTTTGCCAATTTCGCTGCGGATTGGAATGTTCTGTAGATTCGGGTTCTCCGAAGAAAGGCGACCAGTGGAGGTGCCGGTTTGGACGTAGCTCGTGTGCACCCGTCCGTCCTGACCGATTGATTTAACGATAACTTCAATCATTTGACGCATCTTGGCCAGTTCACGGTGCTCCAAGAGTTTCTCGAGGAACGGGTGTCCTGTCTGCTCAAAAAGGGAGGACAGCGATTCCGCGTTAGTAGAAAAGCCAGTTTTCACAGCCTTTGTGCCGGTCATGCCCAAGTCTTCGAAAAGGATTGTCTGAAGTTGCTTGGGAGAATTGAGGTTGATTTCCTTGCCAATGATTGAATATGCCGCCGACTCGGCGTTAGAGATCTTTGTGGCTAGCTCGCTGGATAAATTTGTCAACCTGGTCTCGTCGACCTCGATGCCAGCATGCTCCATGGCCGCCAAGACTTGTGAAGATGGGATTTCGATACTGTTGAGCACCACTGTTTGCTCCGAAGCAACGATTTTTGGAGCGAGCCTGAGATCTAATAAATGGAGCAACCATGCGTCATGCCCTGTTGTGTCGGTCTTATTCTCGGTAGGGGCATAACCCATCTCCTCTGACGCAATTGTTGAAAGAGTGTAATCCTTGCGTAACGGATCGAGTAGGTAAGTCGTGAGTAAGACGTCATTGGCGATACCGGCGACAGTAAATCCAAGAGCGTAAGCATCCAAGTACAGCGATTTGCTGTCGAAGCAAACTTTGGCGGAATCTGAACTTAACCACTTGGCTGGAATTGAAGAACCGCTTACTAACTCAGTACCGTCTGTCGCGCAGAAGAGCCCGTCGTTCAAAGTAAACCAAACCCTTCCCTTCCGAGAAAGCAGCCAAGCATCTAGGTCTTCTTGGCCTAATTTGGCTAAGTCGGGAAAGGTAACTTCACTAAAAACTGACTCGTTGGTGTCGTTAGCAGCTGCTAGCTTCTCGTCACTAGTATGACCTTTGAGTTTAAGTACCCGCTCCGTGAGACTTCTGAATCCGAGTTCGGAGAAAAGACTTCGCACTTCGGCTTCATCCGGTGCGACAAGCTTTAGCGAATCGAACTCCACGCCTAGGTCTAAATCACGCACCAAATGGTTCAGCCTTCGGTTTCTAATGGCATTGCCTTTGAATTCTCGGAGTTGCTCCCCCACTTTGCCACCGATAAGTTCAGCGTTAGCGAGGATGCCATCGAGGCTGCCGTACTCGGTAATCCACTTTGCCGCCGTTTTCGGACCAACTGAAGGAACACCAATCAGGTTGTCGCTCGCCTCACCGACCAGAGCTGCCAGATCCGGGTACTGTTTCGCGTGAATTCCATACTTTGCAAAGACTGCAGCGTCATCCATCCGTGCCAGGTTCAGCACACCCTTCACTGGATAGAGAATCGTTGTCTCCTCCCTAATTAGTTGGAAGGTGTCACGGTCTCCGGATACCAGAAGCACTTGAAAGCCTGTGTCAGCAGCTTGATCGGCAAATGAAGCAAGAACGTCATCAGCCTCGTAATTCTCGCGGGTAAAGGTCTTAATGTTCATAGCGGCCATTGCTCTGTGGAGCAATTCGGTTTGTCCGTTAAATTCAGGTGGCGTCTCCCCGCGCGTGCCCTTGTACTCCGGATATTCAACGGTCCTGAATGATTCCCTGGACAGATCAAAGGCGACCGCAATGTGGGTTGGTTTCTCTGTGTTCAGGATGTTTAACAGCATCGAAATGAAACCATGGACGGCGTTTGTTGGCTGGCCGCTTGGTGCTTTGAAGCTATCAGGACTTAAAGCATAGAACGCTCTGAAAGCGAGAGAATGCCCATCGATTAGGAGCAGGGTAGGCTTTGGACTAGCGGTCATGTTGATAGCCTACTTGTCGTCGGCTGAAAGGATTCCTAAGTTGTCTGAAATCAAAATGTCGGATGCTGCACGCTCACTGATGCAGGAACGAGGTCTAGGTGAACTCGCCGAAAAAATGGGAATTGAACTCCTCGAACTGAGCGCTGAGAGAACTGTGGCTCGTATGCCGGCAATTGGAAATCGACAGCCACTTGGTTTAGTAAACGGTGGCGCCTATCTGGTGTTGGGTGAAACCCTAGGAAGTATTTCATCCAACGTTTGGGCTAATACACTCGGAAAGTTTGCGGTGGGCATTGAGATAAATGCCTCTCACAGCAAGTCTTGCAAACAGGGATTCGTCACTGCGATTTGTGAGTCCGTATCCCTCGGTGGCACCCTGGCAGTTCATGAAATCGTGTGCTATGACGATGGCAACCAAAGGCTTAGCACCGTGAGGATGACCAACCTGCTTCGAGAGCGCAGAGACTAGTCTGAGAGCTGCTCAATAACTGTTTTGGCGACTTCCTTCATGGTTAGACGTCTATCCATAGAGGCTTTCTGGATCCATCTAAAAGCTTCGGGCTCGTCTGGAACTAAATTTTTGGACTGGAGCAACCCTTTGGCTCGCTCAACAATTTTTCGAGTCTCTAATCGATCCTGAAGGTCGGAAACTTCTGCCGCAAGGGCAATGAATTCCAAATGGCGATGCATTGCTATCTCGATTGCAGGTAAAAGGTCATTGGGGTTGAACGGTTTGACGACGTATGCCATCGCTCCGGCTTCGGCTGCTTGTTCGAATAGTTCCCTTTGTGCGAAAGCGGTTAGTAACACCACCGGAATCTTCAAATCAGAGATTATCTTCGCTGCGGTGATTCCGTCCATGTTCGGCATTTTGATATCCATCACGACGAGGTCTGGCAGATGTAACTTGACTAACTCGATGGCCTGCAGTCCGTCGGATGCTTGAGCAACCACTTCGAAACCATGTTCCTGCAGAGTTTCAACGACATCCATTCGAATTAATGCCTCGTCCTCGGCCACAATTACTCTACGAACGGTTTGATCACCCATGGAATAAAGACTAGACCAGGTCTTGATGTATCATGGAAAAGTTGTACAGGCCGGAATGGCGGAACGGCAGACGCGGAGCACTCAAAATGCTTTGTTCGAAAGGACGTGTGGGTTCAAATCCCACTTTCGGCACAAAAAATGGGACAGATCTTTTTGATCCGTCCCATTTTCATTGTCTGACTAGTTGTGTGTCGGCTCCCCGATGCGGTGAACGCGAAGTGAGTTCGTAGAGCCAGGGACGCCAGGAGGAGTACCGGCAACAACTACCACTTCATCTCCCTCTTTGCATTTTCCGAGCCCTACAACAACTTCTTCAACCTGCTTGATCATCTGGTCGGTGTGCTTAACCTGTTCCACGAGGTAAGTTTCTGCTCCCCATACCAAGGCCAATCGGTTCCGGATTTTCTCATTTGGTGTGAACGCCAGAATTGGAACGCTCGAACGCAATCGTGAAACCCGTCTAACCGAATCCCCCGACTCCGTGAAGACACAAACAAATTTCAAGGCTAGAAGTTCTGCGATTTCAATCGCAGCTAGCGAAACTGCTCCAGAGTGGGTATGCGGCCTAGTTCCTAACGGAGCGATTCGGTCTAAAGCGTTCTCTTCGGTGGCTTCGATTATTCTCGCCATGGTTGCAACGGTTTCAACTGGGAACTCACCAACGCTGGTTTCGCCCGAAAGCATGAGAGCATCCGCACCATCAAGAACCGCGTTGGCAACATCGCTAGCTTCTGCTCGAGTAGGTCTTGACGCTGTCACCATTGACTCAAGCATTTGTGTCGCAACGATTACTGGCTTAGCCCAGCGTCGGCAGAGCTCCACGGCGCGCTTCTGCACGAGTGGCACCTGCTCCAGCGGCAGTTCTACACCCAAATCGCCACGAGCGACCATAACCCCATCAAACGCGTCAATAATTTCCTCTAGCGCATCAACCGCTTGGGGTTTTTCGACCTTAGCGATTGTTGGAATGTGAATTCCCTCTTCACTCATAATTTCGTGAACTCTAACGATATCGGCAGCGTTACGAACGAACGACAGCGCTACCATGTCAGCGCCAAGTTTCAAGGCCCAACGGAGATCCGCCTCATCTTTTTCTGAAAGAGCAGGAACATTTACGGCGACACCCGGAAGATTTATACCCTTGTTGTTGGACACCATTCCAGCGACTTCGACAACAGTTGTCACTGTGCTTTGATCAACGTGTGTTGCACGAAGGCCCACCTTACCGTCATCGATCAGAAGTGCATCGCCAACTTTGACGTCTCCAGGTAGGCCTTTAAAGGTTGTGCCACAAATATTGACATCTCCGTCAACTTCATCGATTGTGATTTTGAAGGTTGCACCCTTCTCAAGCATTACAGGCCCATCTTTGAAACGCGCTAGACGAATTTTTGGGCCTTGAAGGTCTACCAATACTGCAATTGCTTTGCCAGTGTCCGCAGAAACCTTTCGTACATTCTTATAGACCTCCTCGTGGACCTCATATGAGCCATGGCTCAGGTTCATTCTGGCAACATTTACACCAGCTTCTACTATTGCGAGGATTTGCTCGTAGCTGGATGTTGCTGGGCCAAGGGTAGCGACAATTTTTGCGCGTCTCATTATTTCCTATTCATTATTTTCTGTTCTAAAGCGAAATGGGTCTGTCAGTAGGCTTCACTGGACTGGGCAGCGAGGATTCTCCCGTAAGCCAAAGATCTATTGCTGCGGCGGCCGAGCGACCCTCGGCGATAGCCCATACGATGAGGCTTTGACCTCTTCCTGCATCTCCAGCAACAAACACATCTTCCAAGTCCGTAGCCCAGTTGCAATTTCGGGCTATGTTGCCATTTGCGTCTAACTCCACGCTGGATTGCTGCGCGAGGCTGAAACTATCTGTACCTGTGAATCCTAGGGCAAGGAGCACTAAATCCGCAGCGATAACTCTTTCAGTTCCAGGTGTAGCGGATCTAACTCCGTCAATAATCTGCGTATCGGCTATTTTAACGCCAGTTACTTGGCCATTCTCTCCAACAAATTCAACGGTGGCAGCTAGGTACTGCCGCTCTCCGAATTCCTCATGCGCGCTTGACACTTCAAAAAGCGTCGGAAACATTGGCCATGGTTGGTTCGTGCTTCTCTCCAATCCTGGTTGCTTGCCAATCGCTAATGTTGTGACCGACAGGGCGCCCTGTCGCGTTGCCGTTCCTAGACAGTCTGCTCCCGTGTCTCCCCCGCCGAGAATAACGACATGTTTTCCTTGCGCACTCACAGTGCTTTCGCCTTGATCTTTCTGAACTGCTTTGTTGGCTAAGGTCAGATAAGGCATCGCCTGCAACACGCCTGCTAGGTTTCGGCCAGGGACTTCAAGCTCACGGGGCGTGTTTGCGCCAGTTGCTACAAGCACCGCGTCATAGCGGCTTCGAAGCTCTTCCCAAGTGATGTCAACGCCAATGTTTTGACCAACCCTGAACCTAGTTCCCTCGGCCTCCATTTGGGCTATGCGTCGATCAATGAATTGCTTTTCAAGCTTGAAATCCGGAATGCCATAGCGAAGTAGGCCTCCAAGCCGTTGCTCGCGTTCAAACACTGCAACCGTGTGCCCAGCTCTGGTCAGTTGTTGTGCGGCTGCTAGACCCGCAGGCCCAGAACCAACTACTGCAACGGTTTTACCAGAGAGACGCTCTGGAGCGTGGGGCAACACTAGATTTCGATTGAAGGCTTCCTCAACAATGGAAATTTCGATCTCTTTGATAGTTACAGCCGGCTGACTAATGGCCAACACACACGCGCTTTCACAAGGAGCGGGACAAAGTCGCCCAGTGAACTCAGGGAAGTTGTTTGTCTTGTGAAGGCGTTCGATTGCTCCAGCGTGATCCTCACGCCAGGTTAGGTCGTTCCACTCCGGAATCAGATTGCCAAGTGGGCATCCGTGATGACAGAAGGGGACACCGCAATCCATGCATCTAGAGGCCTGGTTTACCACAACGGCTGGGTCTCTAGGCTCGTAGACTTCTTTCCAGTCGCGAATTCGAAGATCTACGGGCCTACGTTTCGCTGTTTCGCGACTGGTGATTTTTAAGAATCCCTTTGGGTCAGACATTTGCCACCTCCATGATGCGTTCCCAGACTTCAGGCGAATCGGGGTCAAGCCCCTCGGTCTCTGCTGCTTTCCTCACGGCTAGAACATTTTCATAGTCGCGGGCAATAATTACACTGAAGTTCTTTGCTTTGCTCTCGAAGTCGTTCAGTATTTCATGAGCCAATTTTGAAGCTGTCGCGGCGAAATGTTTAGAAAGCAAACCCCTTACCAGCGTCTTTTGGTTCTCATCGAGCGTTGCGACTCTTAGCTCTCCACTCTTGAGCGATTCAGGATTGATACGGTCAGCCCGTAATTTATAGACAAAGGCTGTACCACCGGACATTCCGGCTCCTAAATTACGACCTGTTGGACCGAGAATCATTGCTATCCCCCCGGTCATGTATTCAAGAGCGTGGTCACCCACACCCTCGCATACGGCGGTCGCTCCAGAGTTACGAACGAGGAACCGCTCCCCCACTTGGCCGTTGATGAAGAGTTCACCCGAAGTCGCTCCGTATCCAATCACGTTGCCAGCAATAATGTTCTCGTGTGCACTGAATAACGATGCTGAGTCGGGCCTAATGATAATTCTGCCGCCCGATAGCCCCTTGCCAACGTGGTCGTTGGCGTCGCCTTGCAGTGAAAGTGTTAGACCCGAGGGTATGAAAGCACCGAAGGATTGACCAGCCGAGCCGGTTAAGTTGAGAGTAATTGAATCGTCTGGGAGGCCAGGCACACCAAAGGCTTTAGTTATCTCGTTCCCTAACATGGTGCCCACAGCTTGGTCTACGTTGGTAATCGCCAACTCAAGGGCGCTGGCGCTACCCGTGGTAAGACTCTCGGAAACTAGTGGCAAAACCTTCTGGTCGAAGTGGTCTTCAAGTTTGTGATTTTGGGACTCGGTGTTTCTAATTGACACCCCATTGGCAACGCTAGGGGGCGCGAGAATTGGGCTTAGATCCAATCCATCCGCTTTCCAGTGCGACATTGCCCGATTCATATCTAACAACTCCGTGTGGCCTACTGCCTCAGCCAATGTCCTGAATCCCAGCCCGGCTAAATACTCCCTTACCTCCATGGCTAGGAATTCGAAGAAGTTGATTACGAATTCAGCTTTGCCAGTGAATCTGGAACGGAGTTCCGGATTTTGGGTTGCAACGCCAACAGGGCAGGTATCTAGATGACATACCCGCATAAGCACGCAACCCTCCACGACTAGTGGTGCTGTTGCAAAGCCAAACTCCTCTGCTCCGAGAAGAGCGGCAATGACGACATCTCGGCCGGTTTTCATTTGCCCATCTACTTGAAGCGAAATACGTCCTCTGAGATTGTTGGCGATTAGAGTCTGTTGAGCTTCGGCCAAACCTAGTTCCCAGGGAGTGCCTGCGTGCTTCAGCGAGTTCAACGGCGAAGCACCTGTCCCACCATCATGGCCCGAAACTAGGATCACGTCAGCTTTTGCCTTCGCTACTCCAGAAGCGACGGTGCCTATTCCCACCTGACTAACGAGTTTGACGTGAACTCGAGCCTGTCGATTGGCACGCTTAAGGTCAAAAATTAACTGCTTCAAGTCTTCGATGGAATAGATGTCGTGATGAGGCGGGGGTGAGATGAGACCAACGCCGGGAGTTGCGTGTCGAGTTCTTGCAATCCACGGGTAAACCTTATTTGGAGGCAGTTGCCCACCTTCGCCCGGTTTGGCTCCCTGAGCCATTTTTATCTGTATGTCATCGGCATGAGTGAGATACATGGAAGTTACGCCAAATCGCCCTGATGCTACCTGCTTTATCGCGCTTCTTCTGGTCGGGTCCAAAAGACGTTCGTTGTCTTCGCCCCCTTCGCCCGTATTTGATTTGGCGCCTAGAGCGTTCATGGCGATGGCCAAAGTTTCATGAGCTTCCGGACTAATTGATCCGTAACTCATGGCTCCTGTGGAAAATCGTTTCACGATTGAGGATATTTCTTCAACTTCCTCCAGTGGTACGGCAGGGCGAGCGCCGATTCTCATGGTAA